>JAGRJB010000013.1 GCA_020442965.1 Pseudomonadales bacterium | reverse complement strand
GCATCCGCTCTTGCAGCACCTGCTACACGAGGGCTACGACGGATTCGCACGGCAAGCGTTGCTCGAGCGCGAAGCCTCGCATTGGCCACCCTACTCACGCCTTGCCGCCGTCCGCGCCTCGGCAGCCACGCTCGTCACCGCGGTGGACTTCCTGCAGCAGGCACGCGCGGCCGCCCCGTCCGCCCGTGACATCAAACTACTCGGCCCGGTGCCCGCGGCGATGGCCAAGCGTGCCGCACGCTACCACGCACAGTTGTTAGTTGAGTGCGCCGATCGGGTCGCGCTGCACCGATTCATCGACACCTGGTTGCCACGCATTGAATCGCTCACGTCGCCGCGCGACCTGCGCTGGTCGCTGGATATCGACCCGCTCGAACTCAGTTAGCGGCGCGCTCCTTCGAGTGCTGCCGGTGCTGGTGCATGCGCGCCGCACGCAGTTCCTCGCGCGTCAGGTAGCCGTTCTTGTCCGCATCGAGTTCGTTGAATCGGTCGGCCAGGCGCGGCATATTCGCCTGGACCTCATCGAGTGAATATTGGCCGTCGCCGTTGATGTCGGCTTGCCTCAGTCGCTGCTCGATACGCGCTTTGCCTTCGGTCATGCGGGCCTGGCGCGCCGCCCGCGCTTCGTCCTCGGTCACATAGCCGTCCTTGTTGGTATCCATCGCCTCGAAGCGCTGCTGCATTCGCGCGTCAGCGGGCAACTCCGAACGCGCAAGGCGACCGTCGCCGTCCTTGTCCATGCGCGTGAACAGGGTGCTGCGCGGTTGGCGGGCATCCTCGTCGGCGTAGGCCGCGGTAGTGTTCGCCAGCAACGTCGCTGCAACGACGGCGGCCGAGATCAAGGTCAAGGTTTTCATCTGCTACTCCTGACAACCAGCGCAACAACAGGCGGTCTGCGTGACCGCTCGACTCAGCATTTGACCAAACGGAGAAGTCCGCGTTCCGTTGACGCGTTACAATCACGCGCTTCGACCACTTTAGCCGAAGTTCACCCGTGAAGATCGAACTCGAGCGCCTGTTGCGCGAGGCCGTCACGAGCCTGGTTCCCGCCATCGTGCCAACGACCCCAGACGCCGCCGCGGTGGTTGTGGAGCGCACGCGCGACACCGCGCACGGCGACTTCGCAACCAATATTGCGATGCGTCTCGCCAAAGCGGCCGGGCGCAAACCGCGCGACTTGGCGACAGCCATCATCGCTGCCCTACCGCCCAATGAAATCATCACGAGCGCCGAAATCGCCGGCGCGGGCTTTATCAATTTTCGTCTGGCCAAAGGCACCTTTGCGGCCACCCTGCAGCGCATTCACGCCGAGGCGGGCCGGTTCGGTCACAGCAACCTCGGCGCGGGCACCAAGCTAATGCTGGAGTTCGTGTCGGCGAATCCCACCGGGCCGATGCATGTCGGTCACGGTCGACAGGCCGCCTACGGCGCGACGCTCGGCAATCTGCTCGCCGCGGTGGGTTTCGCTGTGCATCGTGAGTTCTATATCAACGACGCGGGCCGGCAGATCGACATTCTCGCCGCCAGTGTCTATCTGCGCTACCTCGAGGCTTGCGGCGAAGCAGTCGTATTTCCGTCGAACGGCTATCGCGCTGCATACGTCCTGTCGGTCGCCGCGGCACTGCGAGCGAAAGTCGGCGATTCGCTGCGGCGGCCCGCGAGCGAAGTCTTTGCCAACGCACCCCCCGATGCGCCCGCCGGCGACAAGGACAAACATATCGACGCGCTGATCGGCAATGCGCGCCAGTTGTTAGGAACGGAGCAATTCGACCGAATCGTTACATTTTCCCGTGACCGTATGCTGGCAGAGATTCGCGACGATCTGGACAGCTTCGGCGTAAGCTTCGATCGCTGGTACTCGGAACGCGAGCTCGAAACCAGCGGCGCAATCGACAGGGCGCTAGACAAACTGCGGCGCGCTGATCATGTCTATCAGAAGGACGGTGCCGAATGGTTCAGGGCGAGCGAATTCGGCGATGACGAGGATCGCGTTGTCGTTCGAGAAAACGGCTTGAAGACCTACTTCGCATCGGACATCGCCTATCATTACGACAAGCGGCAGCGTGGGTTTGCACGACTGATCGACGTCCTGGGCGCGGATCATCATGGTTACGTCGCGCGCGTTCGCGGTGGCCTCGTCGCCCTGGGCGAACCCGCCGATTGTCTTGAAGTATGCCTGATCCAGCTGGTCAGCCTGTTCCGCAACGGTGAAAAGCTATCGATGGGCAAGCGCGAGGGCAACTTCGTGACACTGCGCCAGCTGCGCGAGGAAGTCGGCAACGATGCTTGCCGATTTTTCTACCTGATGCGCAGTAACGACCAGCATCTGGACTTCGATCTCGAGCTCGCCAAGTCGCGCTCCAACGAGAACCCGGTCTACTACATTCAATACGCGCATGCGAGAGTCGCCAGTGTGCTCAAACAACTCGAGTCGCGCGGCCTGGCCTTCGATCGCGCGCGCGGTCTCGCCAATGCAGCACGTTTGACGGGCTCGCACGAAGCGGCCGTACTAACGGCTCTGTCGCGTTATCCAGAAGTCATCGAACATGCGGCGCTCGCGCGTGCGCCGCACGCGCTGGTGCATTACCTGCGCGAACTCGCCAACACGTTTCACACTTACTACAATGCCGAGCAGTTCATCGTCGACGACGCCGAGCTGCGCGACGCACGGCTCGCGCTGGTATTGGGCGTTCAACAGGTAATACGCAACGGACTCGGGCTGCTGGGCGTCTCGGCGCCAGTGACGATGTAGGTCCGGGGCGCGCGCATGGCTGCTGGACGAACAAAGATCACGTCGCGGGATTACAAGCACGCTCGCACGAGTGGCTTCAGTTTCGATCGGATCCACTGGCCGGAATTTTCCATCGGGCTCGCCATAGGTCTGGCCTGCGCATTTGCCGTGCATCTGCACTATCGAGGCGCCGAAGGTCGCGCCAACGAAGCGCGTGCGGCCGAGGCGCCGAAGCCTGAGCCGCGCCGCTCAGACGCAGCCATCGATGCGGCCGCAACGGACGGCGAGGATGCGGCCAAGAATCTGGATTTCTATGACATGCTGCCGAAATTCGAGGTGGTCATCCCTGAGAAGGACAAGGAGGTCAGCAGGGAGCGCGGCAGCACGCTGGGCCCGATCGAGCGACCGGGCGTCTATGTGCTGCAAGCCGGTTCATATCGCGATCTCGCCGAAGCGCAGCGCGTCGGCGCACAGTTGCGGTTGCAAGGAATCGATGCGCAAGTGCAACGAGTGGCGGTCGATGAAGACGTCTGGCACCGCGTGCGCATCGGCCCGATCACGGATCTCGCGGAACTCAACCGGCTGCGCGCCAAGCTGCGCGCACGAGAACTCGATACGCTGGTGATACGCGTCGGCGAATGAGGCGTCGCCCGCGTCGCTGCCGGCGTTTCGTCAACGCAGATCGGCGATGACACCACGCACGAGGCGATCGCGACGCTCGCGACGGCGCGCTTCGATCTGCGGCGTTGCTTCGAATGATTCAATCGCGTCGGCAGGGATTCCATGCAGTTCGGCAAGTGCCTCGTGTATATCCAGGCGATCGCGGATCACGCTGATTTCCATCGCCAGGCGCAAGAGCGCATCGATCACCTTGTCCATGTCGGGTTCACGAACGAATTTTGGCCGCACGCGCTTCGGGTCCTGCATGCGCAAGACAACGCTCTCTCGCTCTGGGGCGTCGAACTTGTTCATGAGGCTACTTCCGTCCACCGAATACGAAGTACTCGCGACCGCCGCCAACCGCCTGGTACTCGGCGAACGCGTGCAATGGGTCGAAGCCGGCCGCGATCAGGCTCGGCCTGATCGCGGTCTCGGCGAAAGCTACCCAGAATGGCTCGCCGTTATTCACAACCTGCCAGTGATTCAGCACCTGCTCCGGCAAGCCGATGCGATCGGGTTGGTAGGGAATGTCCACATTGAAGAATACGCCGCCCGGTTTCAGCAGGCGATACGCCTCGCGCATTATCGCTGGCAGCTTATCGTGCCAGGTTTCGTGGAACAGAATCTGCGATACGATCAGATCGAACTGCCCACTGTCGTAGCCGGTGGCTGCAGCGTCCGCCTGCCGCATATGCAGTTCAAGCCCCAGATCGTTGGCCCAGAGATGTGCAAATCGAACGAACGGCGCCGACAGATCGAGGCCATGAACCTCGGCCGATGGGAGCGCCTGTTTCAGACCCATCGCCATGGCTCCCACACCACAGCCCAAATCGAGCACCCGCGTCGGCTGCAAGTCCGGGTACCTGGAGCTGACCAGTGTCGCAAGATTTCGGCCGACACCTGTATCGCACGGCTGCGCCGCCTGTCCAAATCCCTTTGCGTTGCGATAGATTTCTACCGAGCCCATGTACAGGACGGCGGCCGACAGGTCCGCCTGCGATTGCCGATAGTAGTAGCCGCCAGGCTGGCGGTGTATTTCGACCGAATCGATCGGAGATGGGAGCTGCAAGGTCGGGGCCAGTGTGAGCGTCCCGAGTCGCTGCGGATCTGCTTCGAGTTCCGCAGCGCGCGCATCCATCGCCGGCAGCACCCGATCAACGGTTTCCCCTGTCGTCTCCCACAAGAGATCCTGCGACGAATACACGGCGGAGCACCATAGCTGATAGTCGTGATCGGACTCCATCACGGGAATGGCTTCATAACGATTGGTCGGCTCGCTGCCGTGACGCTCGCGATGCGCCGGCATCAGCTCCTCGTGGTAGCGTCGCACCAGATCGCGCTCCATTTCACCATTGACAAAGCTCTTGAGCGCGCCCACGAACGCCTGACGAGCGTGCTCTTCCTGGGTCGGGCGATACATTTCGTACAGGCGTGAGGTCATTGCGATGTCTCCTTAGGATCTCGCTCAAAGAATCGAGCGGACAGCGCGCCGATCGAATGAACGATGAGTGTGCCGCAAGCTGTGGACGCGCTCAAACTAAGCGTACAGAATCAGTCCGCTACGTGGCTCGCGCCCCTCTGAAGGAAACCAGGTTCTATGCAATTGAACGAGTATCGCCAGCTCGGCAACAGCGGCCTGCGAGTCGCGCCGATCGCGCTCGGCACGATGACCTTCGGTGACGGCGTGGGCCGCAATGCGTCACGCGCGGATAGCTTGCGGATGCTGGAACTTTATACCAAGCAAGGCGGCAATTTCATCGATACGGCGAATATCTACAACTACGGCGAGTCGGAGAAGATCGTCGGCGAGTTCATTCGCAGCGACCGCAGCCGCTACGTTGTGGGAACCAAATATTCGATGGGCATGATCGAAGGCCAGCCCAATTCGGGCGGCAACCACCGCAAGAATATGCGCGAATCGGTCGACGCCAGCCTTCGACGGCTCGGCACCGACTACATCGATCTGTACTGGTTACACATGTGGGAGTTCCGAACGCCGGTGGCCGAGGTCATGCGGGCGCTCGACGATCTGGTGTGTGCCGGCAAGGTGCTCTATGTCGCGGTTTCCGACACGCCCGCCTGGAAGATTACGGAGGCAAACACCCTCGCGACCTGCCGCGGCTGGACATCATTCATCGCGATGCAAGCGGAATATCATCTCATCGACCGTACGGCCGAGCGCGAGCTGGTGCCGATGTGCCGCGATCAGAATGTCGCGATCATGCCCTGGTCGCCGCTTGCCAGTGGCCTGTTGAGTGGCAAATACGGGCGTGCGGACCTGGGCGCGCCGGCAGCGGCGGATCAGGCCGCGGGTCGCAAGGCAGGCTTGCAAATGGCTGGTGCAATCAACGAACGCAATCTCGCGGTCGTTGATGTCGTTGGCAAGATCGCCAAACAAGCCGGCGCTACGCCGAGCCAGGTGGCCCTCGCCTGGTTGTTAGCACAAGCCGGACGGCCGCTGCCGATCGTTGGCGCGCGAACGATCGAACAACTCACCGACAATCTCGACGCACTGCAACTAACACTCGATCCTGCGCAGCTCACCGAGCTCAACGAAATCAGCCGTATCGAACCGGGCTTTCCTAACAAATTATACAAGAACAAGCGGCTGCGTAACATGCTGCTCGATCGCGGCACTACGATCGAAGGTGGCTTGCCAAATTTGTACGATTGACGCGCCATTTTTCACGCTATCTGTCTGGAGGAAAAACATGCAGCGATTTGCCAGCACAATTCTCTTGTCATTGTCGGTCTGCCTGCTCGCGAGCTTGGTGCCCGCGAACGCTGCGGAACCGACGCACCAGGAGCGAGCAACAGTCCTGATAACCGGCGCCAACCGCGGCATTGGCCTGGGATTCGTGCGCAGCTACGGCGAGCGTGGCTGGCGCGTGATTGCCACCTGTCGAGACCCCGCGCAAGCGACGGAGCTGGCCGAATTCGCAAACGAGCACCCGAACGTCTCGATCATGCAGTTGGACGTGTCGAGCGCCAGCGAGACCGCCGCGCTGGCGCAAGCGCTGAATGGCCAACCGATCGACCTGCTGATCAACAACGCCGGTACCACTGGCAACGTCCGCAACCAATCGGTCGGCAAGCTGGACATGGCGGAGTTTGCGCAGGTACTCGCGGTGAACACCATCGGTCCGCTACGAGTGGCAGAAGCCCTGTTGCCGAATGTCATGGCTGGCAAGCAGAAGAAGATCGTCAACCTCAGCACGAGTGAGGCATCGTTCGGTATGGACCGGGGCCCGGCGCGAATCCCCTTCTATCGATCCAGCAAGTCGGCCCTCAACATGCTGATGCTCAACTACGCCAAGATGGTTGCAGACCGCGGCGTAACGGTCCTGCTCGTGAATCCAGGCCCTGTTGATACGGACATGATGAAAGGTGCAGGGATGAAACTGGCGAGTGTTGACAGTGCCGTCGGCCAGATCGTTCCGCTGATCGACCAGCTGTCACTCGCCGACAGCGGCAAGTTCTGGAACTTCGACGGGAAACCGGTGCCCTGGTAGCACTAGAATAGTGACGGAACGCCGATCGAACCGGCCAGTTCGACGCGTGCACGATGGAGCACGCCTGCGCGACGCAACCGCAGCACCAGATGTCGCTCCGCGCGGTCACAAGTAACTGGCTGTTCACATAAGGCCGTCTCGAGATCGCGACGCAACAGTTCACAGTTCTCGCTTTCGTGAATGTGTGCTCTACCACGCTTGCACCGGCGTTCACGATCGACATACATTCGAACCCAACCAGGGCATACCCGTCGAAAGGCGGGGACGCAAAGCCACCGATCTACCAGCGCGCAACGGCGCGTTCACGATAGCGGGGCTGCCGGACGAGAAGTCCGAGATTCGTCGACCAGGCGCTAGCTGTTAGCGCAGTCGCACGGTTGCCGTTCGCTCACTTCGAGCGCGCTGCCCTGACCGATCGGGATGGGGTGTATGCGGCAGGAACATCGACTATTGCGTGCCGTGACGGCGCTACTCGCACCGCTCGCGCTGACGACCGCCTGCGGCTGGGACGAGACCAAGGGCGAGATTGCGGCCACCGGCGACGCTATTTCATTCACTCAGGACAGCGGCTCGACCGCCATTGCCAACAAGGCGCCGATCGTCGCCGGCACGCCGCACGGCTACGCGCCGATCGATGAAGCCTACGATTTCATGCCGGTCGCCGCAGACCCCGACGGCCACAAGGTTGAATTTTCCATCAACAACAAGCCGCGCTGGGCGTCTTTCGACACAAGTACTGGCCGCTTGTCTGGCACGCCGCGCGCGACCGACGCCGGGCTGTATGCGAACATTATCGTGGCCGCAACCGATGGTCGCAGCAGCGCTACCCTGAAGCCGTTCGCGATCGGTGTCGGCCAACAGTATGAGAGCATGGGCGGCATCGGGCATGCCGAGCTGAGTTGGTCGCAACCAACGGCGACCGCGAACGGCTCCAGGCTGACCAATCTGGCCGGCTACCGGGTCTACTTTGGCCGTGGCCAGGCGGAGCTCACCAATACGGCCATGATCACGAGCCCGCTCAAGACGAGCTACCAAGTCACGGGACTTGGGCCGGGCCTGTGGTATTTTGCGGTTTCTTCGGTGACGAAGGACGGCGTGGAAAGTGATCTGTCCGAAATTGGCTCGAAGCAGATCAGTTAGCGCAGTCAATCGTCGGAAATACTCCGAAAATCGACGCCGAGCGAGCGCAGCTTGCGATACAAGTGCGTGCGCTCCATGCCGACACGCTTGGCAAGCTGCCCCACCTTGCCGTTGCACAACAACAGCTGCTGCTGCAGATAGGCACGTTCGAACTGCTCACGCGCCTCGCGCAGTGGCAATGCCAATAGATCCTGCTTGACCAACGGCTCGTCCTGCGGTGACTGCAGAGCAAGCTCGCGCTCGATCTCATCCAGGCGGATTTCTTCGTTGCCCCCCTGCACTAACAAGCGCTGCACGAGATTCTTGAGTTCGCGGACGTTGTCCGGCCAAGGATAGTTACGCAAGCGGTTCTGCGCCGCGATGCCGAAGCGCCGGAATGCCAGCCCATCGGCATCGACCAGGCGATCCACGTAGTGTCTGAGCAGATCGGGCACGTCCTCCGCATAGTCCCTGAGCGGCGGAATCCGCACGATCAGCGTGTTCAGGTGCGAGAGCAGATCGCGCCGGAACGACTCTCCGATCGCCTCGATGCCAGACCGTGCCGACGAGAGGAAACGCGTTCGGATCGCTTGTGGGCTGCTGCCACCCATGCGCGTGTAGTGGCCGGACTCGAGCGCACCCACCAATAAGCGCTGCACGCTGATTGGCACGTCTTCGAGATCGCTGATGAACAGCGTGCCGTCGCCCGCCTGCTCGATCAGGCCGGGTGTGACCTCACCATTGCGCTCAGTACCAAACAACTGCGCCTCGGCCGTGTCGTCACGCAGCGTGCTCGCGATCAACGCGATGAATGGCTGTGCAGCGCGCGGGCTGGCTTCGTGCAGATAGCGCGCGAACGCCTCGCGTCCCGTACCAGCCTCGCCGATGAGCAGTATCGGCGAATCGTTCTGCGCGAGCTGCGTCAGCTCGGCGCGTAGCTGTTGCATCAGCTTGCTGCGACCGATCGGAATGCTCGCCGACGATGCTAACAGCTTGCCGGTGTGCCGATACCGCTTGCCGGCATCGAGCGCTCGTTCGACCGTGCGCAGCAGCTTTTGCAGCGACAGGGGTTTCTCGACGAAATCGAACGCCCCCAGGCGCGTAGCTTCGACCGCGGTATCGACCGTGCCATGCCCCGACATCATGACGACCGGGCACGCACCGTCGCCACCGCTGGCAGACCACTCGCGTAGCAACGTAATACCATCCGTATCAGGCATCCAGATATCGAGCAGCACGAGGTCGGGGTTCTGGCGCGCGCGCGACGCACGTGCCTGGCGTGCGTCGGCAGCGACGTCGACCGCATACCCCTCTTCCGACAGGATCTCTTTCAGGAGCCCGCGAATATCGGCTTCATCATCCACCACTAATATGTGCGCTGCCGTCATGCCCTGTCCCTCCAAAGCTCGACTCTACGCTCCCGCAGCGTTTGCGTCCGCGCTCGATCCACGAGTGGCAAGATCACGCGCACCCGAGCACCACCGTCGGAACTATTATCGGCTTCAATCCGCCCACCATGCTCTTCGACGATTTTCTTGACGATCGCCAACCCAAGTCCAGTGCCGCGCGGCTTACTCGTGACATAAGGATCGAATATCCGTCCCAGGAACTCTGGTTTGAAGCCCGGGCCGTTATCCGACACTGTGAGAGTAGCGCATTCGATCTCCGCTGAGCGTTCGCGCCGCGTCGCAATCTGGATACGGCCGCCGGCGATACCATCGAGCGCTTCGCGCGCGTTCGTAATCAGATTGTTGAGAATCTGCCGCACGCGCCCGCGATCCGCGTCGATCGTATCGATCGATGGGTCTAGGTCGAGATCGATCTGCGCGCCGCTATCCCGGGAGCCATCCTGCGGCCGATAGAGCTCGGCCACCTCACCGACGAGCTGATTGAGGTTGAACGACGCAACGCGCATATCCGGCGCGCGCGCGTAGTCGCTGAACGCGTTCACCATGGCTTTCATCGCCTCGACCTGCTGAACGATCGTGTGCGTGGCACGATCGAGCACCTGCGCATCTTCGCCCTGCATGTGGCCGAGATAGCGACGACGCATACGCTCCGCCGACAACTGGATCGGGGTCAGCGGGTTCTTGAT
>JAGRJB010000409.1 GCA_020442965.1 Pseudomonadales bacterium | reverse complement strand
TCACCGATGTTGAAACCAGCCAGCATCGGCAGGAGACCGCCGCCGCTGCCACCCAATTCGTGCAACGCGTTAGCGAAGCCGAATCCGTGCACGAGCCCAAAGCCGAATGCGAGCGGCAATCGCCAACGTGCCAGACGGGGAAACATATTGAGCGCACCGGCGATCACAATGGATGCAGCGATAGCCGCTTCCACTGGCTTCGGGGGCAGGCGCACGAGATCGGTGGTCGCGAGTGTCAACGTGATCGAGTGCGAGACAGTAAAGGCACTAACAATCTCTGTGAGATCTAGAAACACGGGGCCTGTAGCGCTCGCCGCGCGCCATCCCTTGTGAGTCGGAACCAGCACGGCTGGCAGAATCAATAGCAGCAGAAAAGCGATGTGATCGTAACCAATCCAGACGTGCAAGGCGCCCTGACCAACGAACTCCCGGAAGACGCGCCAGCTGGATGGATGCGCCGGCTCGATCCAGGCGGACTGATTCGGTACCAGCACGCCTGCTACCGCGCCATCTTTCGTCGCGACGCTGACTAGTGTGCGATGCGTGGCATCACCGAGATCGAGCGTGCTGGCAATCGTGAGTGCGCCCGCATCGTCACACACGCCGCGCCATGAGATCGCGAGATAGGGCTCATCGAGGTGCGTTGTGAGCGCGATCGGGCCAGCGGACTTTAGCGCACAGGCAACCGAGCCGCGCGACAATCGCAGCTTCTCTTGTACGGACGCGAAGATCCTTGTCTCCGAGTTCATGACCTCACGCCACATGATCTTGCCGTCGCGATCGTCATCAAGATCAAGCGCCCATGCGACCTCCGACACTGAGAGATCCAGACGACCGACTACATCCCAAGGGGCTTCCGCGCGGACTTCCAGATAGGAAGTGCTACCGGTGTGTGCGTAGCATGGGCCAACTGCAAGCGCAGACAGACTCAGCGCCCAGAGACTGCTTTTCATCGTCGTAGCGCTACGACCGTTGCGCGGCCACAAGCGGTCACGGCATCATCTAACAACCGCATATCGGTGCTCTCTCGCTGGACCTTGGCATTCCGTCGTGCGAGATCAGCTGCGCGACACGCATCGCGATCGAGCAGCAAGGCCACCTGTGCCTGTTCGCGCAGATGCACATCGTCGCCGCGCAGCCGATCGAGATCCAGGAGTTGATCGAGCTGTCTGCGCAACTTCGCGATTGCCGCCGTATCGCCTCCGGTGCCAGCCTGAGCGACCTGGATCTGACGCATGAGCAACGCCGGCGACGGGAACGGCAGATTGAGCAGCGACGCTGCTGCGGCGGCGCGATCGCTGGTGAGCAGCAGATCGGCAAGTGCAACACGCAACGACTCCGAGGCAGGCTGCAAAGCAAGCGCAGCACGCAGATCCAATTCCGCCCCACCGCTGTCATCAAGCGACTGTGCTATCTCCGCGCGAATCCCCAATGCCCAGCTCAGCACCTCAGCCGCTTCGCCATCTGCATGACCGACGGGACGTGACGCGAGCTGAGTGTCCAACAAATCGCGTGCTTGCTGCGGATCGCCATTCGCAGCCAGCACCTGCGCGAGACAAACCGTGCCGACGAAGATCTGGGTCTGCCGCAACAGCGCGGTACAATCCGTGCGCGCGCGCGCGACCTCGCCTTGCGTGAGCCGGACACCCGCTCTAAGCACTGTTGCCTGCGTGTTATCGGGGTTGCGTGCCAACGCCTGATCGAGTAACTCAGCCGCAGCCTTGAACTGGTGGCGGCGCTGTAACAATCGCGCCTGCACGATGAGCGCGGGTACAGGCGCTCTTCCAGCACGCAGCTTCGCACCAAGAATCGATTCGGCTCGACCGAAGTAGCGGACATCCCGCGTACTCGTTCCGAGTCGCTGCAACTCGATCGCCTGTTGCACCGCGTCGGAACGCGGGTGACCACGCTCAGGCAGCACCACAAGAACTTCTTCCGCGGCTGGACGTCGCGTTGGCGTGGCGGCGTGGGCCGTGCCGAGCGCACAAGCCAGAACTGTTAGTATCAGCGTTCGTGCGATCGACACGGGACTGCGCTCACGGAGTGATTTGATTGATCAGTGCATCAAACGCCGTCGGATCGTCGGCTGCATCGGGTATAAAGCCCTTGCCGGTCAGTTCCATCGGCTCGGAATCCTCCGCTTTGCTGAACACGTCGGCCGTTAAGCTCCGCGTACTCGTGGGCTCGGAAACGACCGACACATCGATGACTGAGCTCGATGTCGCGCCTTCGGGGTCGGTCGCCGTCACTGTCACCGCCGTGCTGCCGCTCGCATCCGAACTAGGCGTCAGCGTCACGCTGCGATGGGTCCCGGTACCGGAGAGCTCGATCCGCTCGGGTGGTAGCAGCGCAGGGTCTGCCGCCGCGACCGCGAGATCGATGTCGGCCGCAGGGCTCTCTGCATCGGTGACTCTGATAGTCAGCGTTTTCGAGGCATTCGCATCAATCGTTGTAGCGCTGAGGCCTGCAATCGTCGGCGCCTGATTGCCCGACTGTGGTGGTGAGACGACCGAACCTCTACCCGAATCCGAGCTCGAGCAAGACGTCACGCAAAGCGCCACGACGACCGCCGCACAAGCAATGAGTCTTAGACGTTTCATTGCACCGCTCCTAGTTGCCGCCCATCGCGCCGCCGCCTGCACCGGGTAACGGCGTACGCAGATAGGGGAATGCTGAATCAAAGTCGGCCGATGACATTGGCGCCCCATCGGTAATCGGTGCATTACCAACTGGTGCGTCCGCCGGTTTGCAAAGGCCCAGGTCGGTAGAGTTGCCGGCGATGGTCAGTGGGTAGCAGAGTGCACCCATCGCGACCCGCAGCTCGATATCCACGACATCGTCGCCCGGTCGTCGGCCATTCGGAAAGCCGGCCAGATCGCCGCCCGCCACTCCAAACGCACTTTGGCCGGCCGCCGGCGTGGCCTCGATCAAAGTATTGAGCCGCAGCATTTCCGACGGTGTCACCGTCGCGAGCTGATTCACGCCCTTGAAACCTGTGAGGAAGGTCGTTACCAGATCGTTGCGCGGCAGATTGGTCGGTGCGATCGTGGAAAAGTTAGTGCTTAACGTCTGGTTGACGGCGTCCTTGAATAGCACATTGATCAACGCCGGCAGCGTCGGATTCGTGACGTACGTCGCAAACTGCCCATCGTCCTTAGGTTCGCTCGAGCTGAAGCGATCCTTGTCAGGCAGACCAATAACGACTTCGTTGACGAGCGGCATGCCGAGCCGTGAAACCTGCGTCCATGCACCACCGCTGACTTCCGGAAACTCGAAGGTCGCACGTGGATTGAGGATTCTGACCTGGCGCAGCGACGCCGACGTCCAGCCACCGATTACTCCATTGCCGTTGCCTTTCAAACAATCGCGATGAATCTCGAGCGCAATGGTGGTGACGTTCTTGTCCGCAAGAACATTGTTAGCCGGCGACTGCATGATCCCGCCGGGGAAAGCCTTGCCATCGATCGGCACGAGGTTCACGAGATCGAAGACCTGACCGAGATTGACGGCAAAGCCGTCTTTGCGTTGCCCGACAAACACCTTGCCTGGCAGCGAGCAACCGGGAAAATTGACCGTGTGAATGAAGGATCGGGCATACGACTTGTATCCGTTCACGCTGCCAAACGTCTTGGTGCCAACGAAATCATACGGCTTGGCGAATCTTGCCTTGCCGTTCGAGTCGGTCGCGTACTGAACGGAACCGCTGCGCCGATCGCCCCGCACCACGCCGAGGCTGTATTGTTCGGTAAAATTTAGCGCTGATTGATCCGCCGCGCTGACTGGGCCGATGTTCTTCAATGGAACCGCCACGCTGCTCGCACCGATCGGCAGCTTCAAGCCCCGGTTGCGATTGGCGAGATCATTATCAACCCGGATCTGGAAACTCAGGTTTTCCTTCGCATCACCGTCGCTATCTATATGAATCTCATAGAGCGCCGTGGCATCCAGCGCGAAGTAGTTCGGTCCGCCATAGGCATCCTGCAACGGAACATAGTTTGCGAGAATCGTCACGTAGCCTGAACGGCCTGGCTCGTAACTGTTGAACATGTAGAAATCGGTCGAATCGACCGCCGACATGCGCGTGACATTGGGCGCCTCGCGGTGGCTCGAAGCCTGCGTGGGCGATGAAAGCAGCGTTGCTGAACAAAGTAGTGCAACTGCGCCCGTCAGCACAGCACGTGGCATATTGGACGACATGGTTTGATCTCCGATTAGTGTTATGAGCAGGACCAAAGGAGTCCCTGTCCAACATTATTCGGCGCCAACGCAAGACCGGATTCAACGCGGCGACAACTTCAGTACGGTGTACCGTCCTTGCGACGAAATCCGCCGCTTCGAGTGGGCAGATCCAGGTCCACGTCCGGGTAGTGCGCGCCGTCATCCGCATCGCGATTGCTGATCTCGAGATAGCTGGCCGGTTGCTGAGTACGATTGATGAGCTGATGGCCGTCCGCATGCCCGGCCGGGAACCCAGCGCACATACCTGCGCGCAGCGTCTGCTCGCCAGCATCCGTCTTCAGCACGACCTCGCCACTTATCACATACACGAACTCGTCTTCGCGCGTGTGCCAATGGCGCATCGACGACTCTTTTCCGGGTGGCAACGTCGTCAGATTGATGCCGATTTTCGTCAATCCCAATGGGTCACCGAGCGCGCGCTTGTCGCGCGGCAGACACCGTGAACGAAATGGCTCCGGGTAGCCGGACCGGTTGGCCGCTGCAATCGTGGCAGGATCGAGCGCAGGCTTGTACGGCTTCATTCGAGCGACTCCTGGTTGCTCACGCGAGCATCATTGACGGATCGCAATCTGTCAACTAGATTGACAATCATGCAAACGCCAATCGAGACCCTCGCGTGGGAAACGCGCCGCCTGTTTCGGGCGCTGGCGCAG
>JAGRJB010000408.1 GCA_020442965.1 Pseudomonadales bacterium | reverse complement strand
TGAGCACCACAAAGGGGTACTCGACACGCCAGTCGGTCGCGTCGGTCACGTGAGACACGCGGGCAAAGGCATCGCTTCGGATGTTGTCGGCGCGGGTATGCTTGAGCAGTGCGCGCCGCACCCGATCGCGTTGTGCCGCAACCACTGCGAAGCGCGCCTCAAATGCGTTGACCGCATCGAGCGCGGCGCTCAGCAGCTGGCCGACCTTCGCGTCGCGCTCGGAATCATCCGCATCGCGTCGGCGCTCGATCTCCGCCAGTCGATGTCGAAGCGCACCGATCAGCAGCCGGCGACGCTTCGAATTGCCGGCAAGGTCTTCCTCGAGATAGGGATTGCGTTGCACGACCCAGATATCACCCAGTACCTCATACAACATGCGAGCGGACCGGCCGGTGCGCCGCTGGCCGCGCAATTCGTCCAGCAAGCGCCAGGCATCCCTGCCGAGGACACGAATGACGATCTCACGATCCGAAAAGGACGTGTAGTTATACGGAATCTCACGCAGCCGTGACTCGCCGCTGCCGACCGCGCCCGCGTCTGCTCCGGGTGTGGACAAAGGGTGCCGCGTCGCAACGGCATCGAAAGGTAGTGGCAGGGTGGCATTCATTGCGGGAGCTGGTCTCGAGTGTGAGTAGGCCGCAGCGTACGTCGGCCGGTGGTGATTCAATGGGCAATAATTGGCATGCCGACCGCAATTTGCTGGCCGATACCGCGCATCACGATCGCATTTTGCCCGAATATGACGCCCTTGAGTTGCCGGTCGTAGCGATAGGTACGCAGCGTCCGTAACGGTTCGTCGCCCTCCGCCCGGCCAGTGTTCTGATCGACCGTCGTAATCTTGCAACGTTCGCAAGGCTTGACGATGCGAAGTTCGACGTCACCGATTTGCAATGAACGAATCTCATCCTCCTGGTACGCGCGCGAGCCGCGCAGCACCAGATTCGGGCGAAAGCGCGTCATAGGCAGCGGCGCGGCCAAGCGCGAATTCAGATCTTCGAGCGAACTTTCAGAAAGTACGAGCACGGCGTACCCGTCGGCGAATTCCGTATGCGCAACCGCAGGCGCGGTGAATGCCTGATTGCTGACTCTGGCCAGCGCAGGATCGAACGCAACCAAACGCAGCGGTCGGCCACTGACGCGCGAGAACCAGGCCGCGGCGCTATCGCCGCAGTCGCGACCGCGCACCCTGTCACGCCACAAGCGCACCGCGTGCGACTTCCCGACCGGCGCCAGCGGGACAGACAAATCCGACTCGCCTGGAGCCGCGACCACCAGTTCGTGCGATTCGAAGTGCGGGACCACTGTCGCAAGTTGCGGCAATTCGCGCTGAGTCACGAAGCGATCGGCTGGATCCACGAGCATCCAGTGCCGGTCCCACTCAAACCCGGTGTCCAACAGTCGGCTGGTCTTCAGCGCGATACCGGCGCAAGACTTGATGGGGTAAATGTTGATCGCAGCGACGTGCATCGGATCGATGCTACCCCGATCGAGGTCTATTGCTGAAAACTACTGTCGTTCGTTCCGGTAGCAACGTTGACACCCGAGGTGGCGACGCGCACCACGACTCGCTGTCGGCCCTGCTGTGCCAGCACGTAATCGGGTTGCTCCGCCAGAATCAAATTGTATTCGCGCAGTGCATCGGCCCATTGTCCTTGCGCTTCGAACTGCGCAGCACGGCGCAGCAGCGGCGCGAGGCGCTGTGCAGTCAACGCCGCCTCGGCGCGCTCCAGCCCGTGATCAGCTTCCAGAGAATCGGGCTTCGCGATCAACGCCTTGCCGAACCCGGCACGCGCCGACTTCAGACGTCCGGCACCCAGGTGAACGTAGGCGTCGACCAACTCACGCCCATAAGTCGAATCGCCAACTGATCGACGTATTCGCGCCATGCCGTCGCGCGCCGCGCGTTGCCTGCTATCGAGCGCCAGCGCGTGGCTGTAACCTTGCACAGCGCGCGCGTAGTCGCGCGCCTCTTCTGCTCTTGCAGCATCCGCGAGCAAGGGTCGCACGCCCGCAATGGCCTGTACGCGCCGCAAACCCACTGCGACGGCGGGGTTATTCGGCTCGAGCCGCTGCACGACTAACAATGCACGCCGTGCGCGTGCCGCGTCGAGGTTGTCCAGCGCTCTGTCGGCGAGTTGCAATTGTGCCGCGACGGACTTGCTCGCTTCGTCGGCGGCAGCGACCTCGTTCGCTGCGGCAGCTGTCGCGGCTACTTGTGACCGTGCCAGCTCCGCAACGCTCGGACCTGCGTGCTCGACGCGTTCTGCGGGGACGGGCGCCGGGGTGGCGGACGGCCCGCGCACCTCTGGTACGCGATCGACGTCCAGCGCTGCCTCGCGGGACAGCCAAAGCGCAACACCGACTACCAACGCGCCAAAGCCGGCGGCCAACCACTGCCATTTCCTGGCGTGCCGCGGAATCGGTTCGGCCGGGATGGGCACGAGTGCCTTGCTGGCACCGGAGGGTTCGATCACCTGAACTGGCAGCGCAATCGGTCGGGTTTGCGGCTCGGGCTCGAGCACCAGCGGAACCTCGATGCCATCGATCATCGGATCTGACGATTCGTCGTTGGCGGTGGGCGGTAGTACCAGGTAGTCAGGCCCCGCGACCTCTCGATCAGCAGCTCGCTCGTCCACCTCTGCATGGACCTCGCCCGGGACGGACTGCGCCAGTCCATCGACACAGACGGAATCGTCCTCCAGCCATTCAGCCTCTCCTAACTGCGGGCAATCGGGCGTCGCTGCGACAACGCCTGGCATTGCGCCGGAGTCGCCGTCATCGACAGGCAGCGCTACGGCGGCTGGCTCGATTCGTTGCACCTCAGCCTGCTCGTCGATGCCAGCTTCCTGCCGGTGATCTGCCTCGACATCGACAATCTCGACCGATGCGCCGTCAACGCGCGGAACCGCGGTCTCGGCAAACGACTCGACCTCCAATTCGAGCGGTGGTGGTGCCGGCGGCGACCTGTCGATCGCCCGGCTTGGCCGTGTCAGGTCCAGTCTTGCAAGTGCCAGCGGCGCGGTGTCGTGGCGTGACGCTTCGAGCTCTGCGCCGATCACATCGAACGACAAGGGCGATGCGCCGAAACTGGCGTCATAGACGCGATCGAACAGCGCCCACAAGCGCGGCGGCGCGGCGCGTGCAGCTGCCGCAGTCTTGCCTAACAGTTCGCTGCCGAGCAGTGAGAAATCGCGCAAGTCTTTACGCACGGCGGCATCGAACTCCTGCCGTGTCCCGCCCGCGAATCGAAAGCCTTTGAGGAGCGCACAGGTATTCTCGTCGAGCAGCACATTGTGCGGCTGTAGATCGAGGTGCGCGACGCCGACTCGATGCGCATGGCGTAGCGCCTCGGCAATATCAATCAAGACCGGTACTATTTCGTAGTACGGAGCACCAATGAGGCGGCGTGCGTCGCCGCCGGTGGCCAATTGCATCGGCAACAGCACGGTGGCGCTATCGCGCATCGGTCGATCGATTACGAGAACATTGGAATGCGCCAGCCTCGCTGCCACTTCGTGAGCGCCAGTCAGTCGACTCCAGTCGTCGGCGCGGCGCAGTTTGTCCGTCCCAAACAACTCGACGGCGACCACTTCGTGGCGCTGCTCATCGAGCGCACTCCAGACCTCGCCACGCTCAGTCGCGGCGAGCTTCGCCAACAACGCGAAACGGTCGAACAGCCGAGTTCCCTTCGATCCAATCCCCATATAGCAAGTATGCCACGCGCACATGAAACGCAGCGGCCGCTCTTCGACGCCGCGCGGCGACATAAGTCAAGTAACGCGGCGCGCGCAACAACTAGCGCGACAGCAGCAGTCGCTCGGCGGCGACGAGATCCTCGCGAGTGTTGACATCGGCGAGGGGCACCTCGATCGCATCGGCCACGCGAATGGACAGTCCGATCTCGAGCGCCCGCAGCTGCTCGAGCTTTTCCAGCGACTCGAGCGCCGTCGGCGCGGTGGCCGTCAACTGCTTCAGTGCAACAACGCGATAGGCGTAAATCCCAAGATGACGCCGTGCGATCGCGAGCAATTCCCGCTCCGGATGATGCCCGATCGAGGTCTGCGTCGAGCCACCGTCAGCGCGCCCACGCTCTAAGGCTGCATCGCGATCGCAGGGAATCGCTGCACGACTGAAGTAGAGCGCATAGCCGTTCTTGCTCGACACCAATTTGACGACGTTGCGATCGGCCAGGTCGGCGCGCCGACGCAGCGGCGCGGCGAGAGTAGCCATCTGAGCAGCGGGATCATCGCGTAGCAGATGCGCCACCTGGTCGATGACGCGCGGCGGCATCAAAGGCTCGTCACCCTGAACGTTGACGACGATGCTATTCGGCTCCCAGGCTCGAGCCAGGGCAACCTCGGCAATGCGATCCGTGCCGCTGGCATGTTCGCTGCGTGTCATCACCACCTTGGCGCCAAAGTGGAGCGCGACGCGTTCGATACGCTCGTCGTCGGTTGCAATCCAGACTTCGCTCGCGCCGCTCGCAACCGCTCGCTCGTGTACCCACTGCAGGAGCGGCTTGCCGGCTATCGTCAGCAGCGCCTTGCCGGGTAAACGGACCGAACCGTAGCGCGCAGGGATGACGACCCGGAACGTCACGTGACGGTCAGCGCGCCAGCAGGGGGTCGTCGTGCACCAATTGACGCGCCTCCTCTTCCAGCATCACTGGCACGCCGTCAACGATGGGAAAGGCAAGCCGGTCCGCGCGGCACACCAGCACCTTGGCGCTGCGCGCGTGCTGCAGGGGTCCCTTGCAGAGCGGGCAAGCGAGAATATCCAGCAGTCGATGGTCCACTTGTTAGTGCCTCTCATTCTCAACGAGCGGGGTCAAGCAGGGGCCTGACGGATGGTAGCGGTGATCGCAGCGAGCAATTCAGTAGCCTCGAGCGCATTGAAATGCGCGCTCACAGGCAAGTACCATAACCGCTCGTCGCCCAAGCCTGCGCATTTTACGGCATCCTTCTCGGTCATCAGCACTGGCGCATCGTCGCCGAACGCGAGATCCGCAGCCTGCAACGGATGGTGGTCCGGCAGCGGGTGTTCGATGAGCTATAGTTCGGCCTTGCGTAACAGTTCGAAAAACCGTTGCGGATGGCCGATTCCTGCCACGGCATGCACCGGTTGACCACGAAACGAGGCCAGCGAGCGGACGGCTCCGCGCCCGGACACCGGCGCGGCATCGCTGGGCAACAGCGCCATGGTCAGCGCCGCGCGCCCGGCCGGCAGGCCCACGCGCTCGAGCCAGCCCGCACCGTTCATCACCACGAAATCCGCACGTCGCAAACGTCGCAGCGGCTCGCG
>JAGRJB010000407.1 GCA_020442965.1 Pseudomonadales bacterium | reverse complement strand
CCGCTCATTCCAGGCACGGTGCATGACGCGGGCGGCGAGCGATCCTCGCCCGATTTGCCTGTTATCAACATGTTCTGGTTCGGCGCGCCGCTGTCGCGGGTCGAGACCTTGTCGATCGCGTCGTTCCTGGCGCACGGCCACCCCGTCGATCTGTACGTGTACGACGACATCGGCGCAGTGCCCGCCGGCGCGACGCTGCGGGATGCCGCCAGGATTCTGCCGCAGGCCTTGCTGTTTCGTCATCGGCGCACGGGGTCCGTGGCGCATTTCGCCGACTGGTTTCGCTACAAGGTCTTGTTCGAGGTCGGGGGTATCTGGGCCGATCCCGATGTGATCTGCCTGCAGCCGCTCGTCTACGACGACCCCGTGGTGTTCGCCTGGGAGACTGAGCAGTACCTCAATTCCGCCGTACTCGGCTTGCCGGCTGGCCATCCGTTGGCTGCCTGGCTGGCGGCGAGCTGTGAGCAGCCTAACAAGTTACTCCCCTACGACAGTTGGCGCATGCGTCTGCGCAAGGTGAAGCGGCGCTATCTGCAAGGCGACCGACGTGATCGTACACGCTGGGGCGAGACTGGACCCAAGGGTCTGACACACGCCGCGCGGCACTTCGGGCTGCTCGCGCGTGCGCTGCCGAGCTGGCATTTCGATCCGGTCGCGGCGGAGCAATGGCGCACACTGTTCGAGGCGCCACGGGCGGACGCGCCGCTCGACTTCGGCGCCAGCCGCGCCGTGCATGTCTGGAACAACATGATGCACACGCAGGCCGGGTTCGATAAGAATGCTCGCTTTGCGGACGACTCGTCGTTCGAGCGGCTCTGGCAACGCTATCTTGGCACGGGGACCAGCAGCCGGCCGCGGCTTTAGAAGCGCCGCGTCAAGGTGAACGTGGCGCCCGCCATGTCAAAAAAGGCATCTTGGCGTTCGAACTGGCCGACCTCATCCGCGAGAACCCGATCCCGCGCTACTTTCAATACATACTTGAGATCGATGCCCGCCGACCAGCCCGGCAAGACATTCCGCCACTCAGCGCCGGCGCCGAAGTAGGTGCCGTAGGCGGGTGTCGCCACGTCGTACCGCGCGGCGCCGATGAAGCCGCTGACTGCGAGCTTGTCCGTCCAGCGATACCGATAGTCGAGCGCG
>JAGRJB010000406.1 GCA_020442965.1 Pseudomonadales bacterium | reverse complement strand
ACCGCGTAGACATCGCTGGTGAAATTGTCCCAGGAGACTTGCTCGGTTGGGTTCGACGATCCAGGAGGTGCGTACAACGATTCGACGATTCCCTGCCCGAGATCGATGCCGGTATTCACGCCCACTTCACGATCGATGTTCAGGTAGTACAGCCCGCCGAGCCAGCGCAGTCTCTGATCACCGCGTGACGAAAGGCGGATCTCGGCACTGTAGTCCTTCTGATTTCGTTCCTGAAATTGCGTACCGTCACACGTGGTCGGTCCATAGGCCCCGAAGACCGCGGCCGGAGGTACCCCATTTGCAGCGAAGAACAGGATCTGTGGCGGCGGCAATGCAAAGCCGCTGTTGAATAAACTCGCGGCCGAGGCCTGACAAACGGGATCGTTATTGAAGAATCCATAGGAGGCACTGGTGCCATCCGATCCCAGTGAATTCTGGATGTCGCTGTAAAGCGCCCAGGCGGTCAGCTTTCCGAACGACAGGTCCTGGTCCCACTTGACCGACAGATCCTTGGTTTCCTGCTTGTTGAAGGGATCAATGTTGTTCACAAAATCGAAGTTGTGGTCGTTGACATTCTCGTTGAACAACTCAGCATTCGGTAAGCCGCTGAACACGAGTCCCGGCACCAGGAAATCTGCGTTGAAGGAAATCGAGGCGGCGTCGACTTTGCCGTAATGCGCCTTGACATCGACCTTGCCGCTGTCGCCCAGCTCGAACACCATGCGACCATTGACGTTCCAGCCCTCGAAGTCGTCGACGTTCTTTGCGCCGCCAAGGAACTTGTTGGAGTAGAACCCGTCGGTCGAGCGATAATCGCCAGTCAATTTCCAGCCCGAGCGATTGGACATCGGGCCGCCCAGAACGAACTGACCCGTGTAGGTATTGTCTTCGCCATACGAAAGTTTGACATCACCGCCGAAATCCGCGCCCGGCGTCGTGGTCGTCACGATGATGGCGCCCGCCGCCGCGTTGCGGCCATAGATGGCGCCCTGTGGACCCTTGACGACTTCGACTTGCTTGAGATCGGCGTACTCACGATTGAACGCCGCCGGATTAGTTAGCAGGATACCGTCGATGATCAGGGCGAAGCTGTTTTCAGCATCGCGTGCGCCATTGATGCCGCGGATATTGACCTGTGAGTCGGCGACCTCGGCGGTTTGCACCAGCGACACGCCCGGCGTCAGACGAACAATGTCACCGGCCCGCTCAACGGACGCCGCTTCGAGCGTGCTCGTCGTCAAGGCCGTGATGGTGGCAGGCACGTTCTGCAACGCTTCTTCGCGCTGCCGGGCGGTCGTGATGACAATCTCTTCTACCGGTGCAGCGGCAGGCTGCTGCGCAAGGGCGGCTTGCCCGGTCAGCACACTGCCCGCTGCAGCGGCCAGAACGACGGTCAGCGTTCGCGATACGGCGCCATGGCGATTCGTGTTCATCGATCACTCCCCAACAAAGCAATAGGAATTCAATCCGGCTCGGTTAAGCCGGACCTGATCCTAACATAGTGGTTTGAGCGCAACCAACATAATGCCGTAGCCGGGTATCCCATAATGTTGCCTTGCAACATGCCAATTTTGAGTTGATATCGAGCAAGAACATTCGCGATGACGGTCGTTTGTCCGGACAACGATGTGTCGCAGTGTATGTTGCTCAAACACAACAATAAGCGAATTTGCAGCCGGCTGTCAGGTGGTTGCATTGGACAAGGGGAGTTCGTGGTCTTGCGCGGCGCGCTGCAGCTGTCATTCTTCGATCCGGCCGTATCGATCGAGACATTGAAGGATCTCATGCCTACCTCAGCGCCCACGCAAACCTCCGTCAAAGCGTCCGTCAAGGCGATTGACGCTGTCGTCAACATCTGGACATCCGAGGCGTTGTCGCATCGTCCCGATTGGAAAGACGGCTTCTTCGCTGGCAAGGTCAAAGCCAAAGCCCCCATGTCGGCGATTTCCCTCGAGCAGATGCTCGGACGAATGGAAAAGGCGGGTATCGAACGAGCGTTCCTCGTGGCGGCCCGCACTGGCAGACTCGGGTTGCCCGGGTCCTATCACATGCCCTACGAAGTCGTCGCCCGCGCTTGCGAACAGTATCCTGGTCGTTTCTACGGCCTGGCCGGCGTCGATCCGACTCAGGGCATGGATGCTGTGCGTGCGTTGGAAGATGCTGTGAAGAATATGGGCTTCATCGGCGCGCACGCCTATCCACATTGGTTCGAATTGGCACCCGATCACGCCAAGTGGTATCCGCTGTACGCCAAGTGTGTCGAGCTCGATGTGCCATTTCTGACCCAAGTAGGCCAGTCGCTGATCTACTCACCCGACCAACGGCTACGCAGCGTCGGCCGGCCGATCTCGCTCGATGCAGTCGCCTGCGACTTCCCGGAACTCAAGTTGTTAGGCATACACGTGGGTATACCCTGGCACGATGAAATGATTGCGATGGCATGGAAACACGAGAATATTTGTATCGTTGCAGATGCGCACAGTCCCAAGTACTGGCCTGACAGCTTCGTGAAGTACCTCAACAGCTTTGGTCAGAACAAAGTGATTTTCGGCACTGATTTCCCAGTGCTCGATTTCGAGCGCACGATGAATGAAGTGCTGGCGCTCGGCCTGAAGCCGGATGTGCTGCCGAAGTTCCTGCGCGGCAATGCCGAGCGGATCTTCAAATTGCCGGTCTAGCCGGCCTGCCGACGCCGTTCAACCATCTCCACCGATGGCCACCCGACCGGCGGCCTGCTCCGCCGTCATCGTCGCCCCGGCTGCGCACAGTTTCGCGATCGTAGCGTCGGATAATCCCGCCTCACGCAGAATCTCCACGCTATGTTCGCCCAAGCGCGGAGCGTGCCGCCGGATGTCGGCTGGCGTCGCGCCGAAGTTCACGGGCAACGAGGGCATGCGGAGTTTGCCTTCGGTCGGATGATCGACGAATTGCCAGAATCCAACGGCATTCAGATGCGGGTCGCGGGTCAGATCTTCGAGCGTGTTGACCACGATCGTCGGCACGCTCGTGTCGCCGAATATCTTGAGCCACTCCGCCGTGGTGCGCGTTGCCATGATCCGGCCGGTCTCGGAATAGGTATCGTCGATGTTCCGAACCCGATCGGCCAAGGTCTTGAATCGCGGATCCTCCAACAGGTCAGGCCGCTCCGCCAGCTT
>JAGRJB010000405.1 GCA_020442965.1 Pseudomonadales bacterium | reverse complement strand
CACGGTTCCCCCAGACTCTCTGACCCGCCTCGTTAGTCACCTCAAAGCTAACTCCCGTGCAGGGATCGCCGGCGGTCAAAACTGCGTTGGCACTACCATTGTTGGTCACCGCCACTTCCATGGAGAGTTTTTGGCCGCGGGGAAAAGTCATCGTGGGCTGCGTTGCCGTATCGCGCAACATTGCGGTCGAGGAGAGGTCGCCGCATCGGCCTGCAACCGCCGGTGCGGGATCGCCGATAGCGCCCCCTTCATCGCCACAGCCCAGCATTGTCAGCGCCATCGCAAGCAGCACCGCACGACTTATGACAACTGAAAGCACTCTTGTATTCATCGCCAAAACCTCAGTTTAGTCGAGTAGCGGGCACTGGGTGTCGCATCATCGCACTCGCTCGGCAGCGGCCAGCTGATCTAAGCCTCACGGCAACGCTGCAGACACGCCTGCACCGTCGAGCGCGACGAGCCGACTATCTGCGCGATCTGCCGATCGCTGCAACGCACCTCGTGCTTGAGGCGCAAAATGTCTCGAATCCTGCGCATGGACAACCTCGCTTGCGCCACCGTCGTGCTCCTTCCCCTGAGGAAAAGCACCGACGGTAGCCGGTTGTCCCGCAGCCGCTACCCGATCAGCCAATCCACCCGCCGGGTGGCCCGGCATGGCGTGAAATGCTGGCCCGACATGCCGTGAAATGCTGGCCCGGCATCACGTGAAACCCTCGCCCGACATGGCGTGAAATACGCACCTGCAGGTACGAGTCTTTCTGCCGTACTGCGCCCCACGCCGAGGTGACCAGCGTCGTCTTCAACCACGGCGCTCCTTGCCGGATGCGCGTGGAACGGCGCTTGCCCGCACTCTCGTCATTCTTCGGGCACAAACCCGCCCAAGAGACCAAGTGCCCGGCACTGGGGAAGCGCTGCATATCGACGCCGATCTCCGCCACCATTCGGCGAGCAGTCCGCCCCCGCCAGGCGCGGCCCGGCCCCGCAGATTCAGCAGAAGATCGAGCAGCTCACCCGCCTGCCCAAGGCCCAGCAGAAGCTCGTCCTGCAAATGCTCGACGGGGTCCTCGCCCAGGCCAGTCGCTAACACCCGTGGCCAAGTCCAAGCCCAAGGCCCAGTCCACGGCCCTGGCGCCGCCGCCAGACATCACCCGCACCATCCTCGTCCTGCGTCGCCAGCGCGTGATTCTCGACGCCGAGCTCGCCTCCCTCTACGGCGTGCCCACCAAAGCACTCAACCAGGCCATCAAGCGCAACGCCGAGCGCTTCCCCGAGGACTTCATGTTCCGCCTCACCCGCGCCGAGACCGAGGCGCTGAACCGGTCACAGTTCGTGACCGGTTCCCAGAAGCACCGCGACCCCAGATTTGCGCCCTTCGCCTTCACCGAGCACGGCGCCATCATGGCCGCCACCGTCCTCAACAGCCCCCGCGCCGTCGAGATGAGCCTCTACGTCGTGCGCGCCTTCGTGCAACTGCGCGAGTGGCTCAGTTCTAACAAAGAACTCGCCGCGCGCCTCGATCAGCTCGAAGCGCGCATCGAGAAAAAGCTCGTCACTCACGATGACGCCATCGCCGCCATACTCTCCGCGATCCGCGAGCTCATGCAGCCGCCACCCGCAAAGCGCCGCGGCATCGGCTTCACCGCCGATATCGGCAACCCCCACCAGTAAGCCATCGCTGCGGTGGCCGTTTGTGCCACAACGCTTAGCCGACGGCTATCCTGCCTTGTCCGAAGTACGTTTATTTGGAACCTGGCTTACCACTCTGCAGTTTACTTGGGTCGACGGACTCGCTGCGGATTGCGGCTCTTTTTTGATTTGGCAAGTAGCCTTAATCCCTCAGTCACTGCATCTTTCGTAATGCGCTCGCCGTGTAACCAGTCTGCAAGTAGAACTGCAGCTCGCGAACTTCCGGCCACGATCGCATGGAGCAAGTGCAAAGCGGCCTTGTCAGGCGCTGCAGGTTGGGTCCGTAGTTTCAATTCCGCAAGGTACTCATGAGCGTCCACGGACCCGAGCTTCGCTGCTTTCTCCAAGAGCTTTTGCGCGCGCGCTTCGCTTCTACGCGTTCCTTCTCCATTCCAATACATCATCGCCAAGTTATATGTCGCCTCAGGGTGATCCCGATTCGCGGCTTGTCGATACCAGTGAAAGGCCTGAGCGTCGTCCCGTGGCATCCCACTCCCGGTCGCCAAAATCGCGGCAAGCTGGCACTGCGCATCGGCGTTCCCGCGCTTCGCGGCAGAAGTCAGTGATGTCAGTCGTTTCATCGTCAATCACTCATTTCCAGTTCTTGCAAGAACCTTCAGCGCCGTGGCAATGACGCTTGTAGCATCCCTGAGGCACCACCGCGTTGGCCGCTAGCTTCGCGTTTGCAAATGCTTCAGCTGGATTGCTGCCAAGACCGACGCCCTTCACATAAGGTGGGCAGTTCCCGGTGGCACACACTTGTTCGTCTGTGCCGTAGTCTGACTGGGCTATGATTTCCTGAACGTTACATCTAACAACGCAACGGTACCGCCCACGGCCCACTGATACGGGTTCCGGCACAGTTTGCGGCAGCACCGGATCAACGGTTCCAGGGAACGGCCGTGGAAGCGCCGGCCAGGGAATCGGCCTTGGTACGGGAATCGGGATTGCCTGAAGACCTTCTGGGTCCGCAAACGAAATCGGATTCGCACTAACATAAGCGTAGGTATTGATCCCGCCGCTCAGCCCGATCGGATCTGACTCGACGTATGTCG
>JAGRJB010000404.1 GCA_020442965.1 Pseudomonadales bacterium | reverse complement strand
TGCTGATGGACAAATCCATCAAGCCAGGCGATGTCATCAGCTTTACCGGCCACACCGGCACCAGTACCGAGAACTTTGGTTGGGTACAGGAGTTGCGCGGTCGTTATGTCGTGGTGCGTGATCGCGACGGCGTCGAAACGCTGGTACCGAACCAGAATCTGATCACCGACTCGGTTATCAACTGGAGCTACTCCGATCAACGCGTGCGCCTACGCCTGCCCGTGATGATCAGCTACCAGGATGACCCGGAGCTCGCCTTGCGACTGTTGATCGAAGCCGCCTCCCAGCATCCCCGCATCCTCAAAGAACCCGGACCTGTGTCGCGCCTTCTCAGCTTCGAGAATTACGGCATGCGCTGCGAGGCGCGCTTCTGGATTCGCGATCCGATGAACGGCGTCAACAATGTCCGCTCGGATATCAATCGCGAAATCTGGCGGCTATTCAGGAAGCACGGCATCACGATTCCCGTCTCGCAGCACGACGTACGCATGCTCAAGCAGGCGAACTAGGGGCCGATGGCGATCGAGATTCGTCCTGGTCTCACGATTCCAGACGAGGATCTGGAGGTCACGGCGATCCGCGCATCGGGGCCCGGCGGTCAGAACGTCAACAAGGTATCGACCGCCATTCAGTTGCGGTTTTCGCTGGCTAACAACTCAACCTTGAGTGCCGACGTGAAGGCAAGACTGCAGATGCTCGCTGGAACGCGACTCACGCTCGCCGGCGACATCATTGTCCTGGCTCGCACTGAACGCAGCAGGGAGCGCAATTTGCGCGACGCCGAACAACGCCTGCGCCAGCTGATTGTTGCCGCTCTGACGCCACCGAAAAAGCGCTATGCAACGCGTCCGACACGCGCCTCGAAAGAGCGTCGATTGCAGTCCAAGACGCTGACGCAGCGGACCAAGCGACTAAGGAGCCGCGTGCGGCCCGAGGAATGAGCGCGCTATTCGGTGACCCGCTGCAGCGTCTCGGTGATGCCGCCGCACGAGTACTCGAGAGCGTCGCCCGATTCGGTCAACTTCACCTCGCACCGCGCGATGAGTCGCAGATCCTGTGGTACCAGCGATTTCAAGAGCTCGGGAGTCTGCAACGCGTTGCGCCAGCGCGGTGCATCCTTGAAGACGAACGCGTGCTGCACGATTTCTTTGCCGTCAACGAGCTCGATCGTCAGCATGTGCTGCGACTGCTCGCCGTCACCACTGCGTCGCTCCAGATAAAAGACGCGATCGCCGATCATGCCCGCGTGCACCGGCAGGATGGCAAGCGCCGCGCCGCGCCTGTCCGCCGATTCGTACTGACCCACCAGATCGCCAGCCAGCTTCGCGAGCTCGCTTTCGCGCCGCGCCTTGTCCGAAGTACAACCGGATCCGCTCAGCAGCCAGCCAGTCGCCAACAGGAAAAATGCCATCCAACGCATGCGATCAACCCCTTGGCTCAGCCGTAGAACGCGCGCCACTCAGCCTGATAACTGAGGCCAAGTGCAATGATCCGATCCAGCATCTCAGGATACGCGATACCGGCAACCAGTGCCGCCTGGGCAAAATCCTCGTCCGCGGTCAGGTTTGGATTGGGATTTGCTTCGAGCACATACAACTCACCGGCAGGGGTGACCCGAAAATCCATGCGGGCGTAGCCCGACATCCCGAGCGCGCGATAGATGCGTCGCGATAGTTTGTCGAGTCGCGCGACGACCGCTGGCGACAGGCCCTCCGCCGCGCGGGTCGTTATGCCATGCTTTTCCTGGTAGCGCTTGTCCCACTTCACCTTGCGCGTCGCGATACCGGCGGCCGACTCGTTCAGCGTACCGAACAGCATTTCCCAGACGGGCAGACGCGTCAGCCGATCGTTACCGAGCACGGCAACGTACAACTCGCGCCCTTCGATGTACTCCTCGATCAGCGCATCGGATTTGACCTGCTCGTGTACGAACTGGATCCGCTCCTGCAAGCGCGCCGGATCCTCGACGATCGACGCTTGCGCAATTCCCAATGACGCATCTTCGGTCGCCGACTTGACGAATAGCGGGTACTTGAGCTTACGGGGAACTTTCAGTTTCACGCCGCGCCTCACAACCGCGAAGTTCGGCGAGGGAATTCGATGGTACGAGAGCAGTTGTTTGCAAAGCGGTTTGTCTCTCGCCAGCAAGAGCCCGCGCGGGTTGCAACCGGTGTACGGCTGGCGCATCAGCTCGAGAAACGCCACGACGTGCTGATCGTATTTGACGATGCCGTTGAACTCCTCGAGCAGATTGAACACGACATCGGGCTGCCATTCTGCGATCGTGCCGCGTAGATCAGACACACTATCCGATACACCAAGACAACGAACCTCGTGTCCCGCCTTGCGCAGAGTCGAGGTGACGTCGTACTCGGTACGCCATTCGTCAATCTCTTTTTCGGAGTAACCCTCGAGGCTATCGGGTGGCACGAGCGTCGCGTGAACCACCACCAGGGTTCGCATTTTCTTCATACGGCGAGGCGCGGACTCTCTCGTTCGGAGTAGAGGCGCGTGATTCGCACCAGCATCCACCGGGCATGCCGCAGCGCGTCGCGCCGACTGCCGTGCACGTACAGCCGCATGGTCGCACAGCGATCGATGGCGATCCGCAGCATCTGTCGCACCGTATAGGGATCCGTGTCGAGTTCGTCAACGGTCGCGCTGACTAACGCGGCCCGCTCGACATGCAGGAATTTTGCGGCACGGACCGCGTCGTGGCGCGTTGGCTCAAACGTGAAGATCCGCTCGAGCACACGATCGACGTTGGTGCGCTGATAATTCGAATGGCGCGCAATCTTGCGCCGATAGTGCTCCGCGAGAGTGTGCTCAATGCTCTTGAGAGGATCGATCTCTGCGCGACTTGTTACAACCGGACGACGTGTCCGCACCTCGCTCATCAGTTGATCGACGAACTCGAGTTTGTGAAACGCCGGCCAATCCGCGTAGGTGCTACGCCACGACGAATTGGGTTTGAGCCACACCGCGAAGGTCTCGGCGAAATCCTCACAGGGATGCGCCTGCGCGTACCACTCCCCCAGATGCTGCACGTAACGCTTGCTGCCCGGCCGCGCGCGATAACTGGTGGGATATGGCAACGACGCGGGCCCGAACACCTCACGCCACAGCTTGCGTCGTCGCAGCCGATACGCGGTATCGACCGCATGTCCGGCCTCGTGACGCAGAATTCGCATCGACCAATTGGCGTTACCCCCTTCGACTTCATTCATCATGCGTCGCTCGAGACGCTCGAGCCGCGGGTGCGCGAGATAGAAGGGAATCGCAATTCCGGGCACGCCATCGGGCGAGAACCACTCTTCGGCGAACCATACGTGTGGTCGAAATTTGACGCCACGCCTGTCGAGCTCGCGATACAAGCGACGGACGCGCGGCGCGATCGGCGAATCCTTGACCTTGAGCTTGAGATCGGCGAAGCGCAGCTTGAGCAACTCATCATCCGCGAGGCGCGCCCACGCGTGCGCCGGCGCCCGGCGGCGCGTCGCAGTTTTAGAGTGGTGGATCGCTGGCATGGGCGCGAAGCTTACGGCACGTGACGCCGTGACGGAATCACTCCGCCAGCGCAACCAGCGCATGGGTAAGCAAGTGATCCGCCGTCTCTTGCAGCAATTCCTTGCGCATCAAGCTATTACGCCAGTTTGCGGGAATCGCGTTTATGCCATAGTACGCGCCCGCGAGCTGACCATATACGGCGCCCACTACATCGGAATCACCACCGAGGTTCACTGCCTCGAGCGCGCCGCTGCGAAAATCACGACTGCGATGAAAAGCCCACAGCGCCGCCTCGAGTGCATCGGTCACGGTTCCCGCACCGGTGATCGCTGGCGGTGAGTTGCGCGTGTACGAGCCTTCCAGGATGGTGCGCACTGCCGGCTTCAGCTCGGCGACGGGTAGCAACTCGTCAGGCCGCAGTACATGCTGCTTGTCGCGTCCCGCCAAAGCCTGATGCACCATCGCGGCAAGTATCCTGACACAATCCAGAGCGACCGGTGCCTGGCAAGTAATCCGGGCCGCCTGCACCGACTGATCCACCGCGGCAGTTCCATCGGCAAAAAAGAACATCACCACCGGCGCCACGCGCGACAACACTTCTTTGGCCGCTTGCTCGGGGTCGTGCGAACCGGCGAACGGCATACTGCGATAAAGCGCGGTCGCGATGGCACGCGTTACGCTGGCGGTGATACCCAGACACTGCCCGGTTGCCGATAGGTAGCCCTCTTTCTGCCAGCGAGCGTAACGTCGCACCTGATCGTGGGCGTCGAAACCCGAGCTCGCGATCAGACTATCCGCAAGCACAAGCGCCATTGCCGTGTCGTCTGACCAGCCGCCGCGCGGTAGATCGAACGGCCCACCGCCTAACAAATCACCCACTACACCGAAGGATCCGGGCTTGCGAAACTGCGTCGGCGCGGCCAGCGCATCAGCGCTCGCGAGCCCGACCAGCGACCCTACGAAGCGCCCGCGCAGCGCCCGCGCGACGCCGACATCTTCGCCCAGTAACGCCGCCTCAGCCGTAGCAGACGCCGCCAGGCCGTCCACCAGCGGCGGTACGTCGGCGTACAAACGCGTCACGTCGGTGTGCGTTCGTGGCTCGATCGGCCGCCAGCTGCGTACGAACTCCTTCTGCTCGCGGGTCTCTGGCACCTCCGCCCAGTAGCGCGAGCGCTCGTTATCAGCCCACAGCTTGTTAAGTTCGGCCAAGGCCGCATCGCCAGTCAGGCCGCGAGCAACCAGATGACAGCCGATCACTGTCCCGGTTCGTCCGATCCCGGCACGACAATGCACATAGACCTTGCGCCCCTCGTGCAAGGCAGCGTCCAGCTCGGCCTGGATCTCGGCCATGTGTCCGGCAGCTTGCGGAATATCGTGATCGGGAATCGGCTTGCGCAGATACAGGGCAGTGCGCGGCACGTACGCATCGTAAGGCTCGCGCTCACCGGGCGCCGTCAAATCGATGAAACAATCGAAACCCGCATCGAGGAACGCGCGCAGCCGCGAGCTCGTTTCTTCGCGTGACAGGCCGCCCGGATACTCCCCAGCTAACAACCGACCCGGAACGACCCAATAGGAAGCCGGGATCGGCTTCGATGGCTTGTCGATCGAGCTGCCGAGCACCAAACTACTCAGGGCCATCAGGAGCCAGCCGATCGTGGCGCGGAGAAATCGTACAGGCGCGGATCGGCCAGGTGGGACGCTTCGATGTTGCGCATCGCCGAAAAGATCGATTCGGTACGGCCAGGGTACTCACGTTCCCAGTCG
>JAGRJB010000403.1 GCA_020442965.1 Pseudomonadales bacterium | reverse complement strand
CGGAGCGCTGATCAAGCAGGTCGAACCGCTGGTCGACCTGTTCGAAGCGTTTGTCAATCTGTTCGAAGCGTTTGTCGATCTGTTCGAAGCGCTGGTCGATCTGTTCGAAGCGCTGATAGACCTGCGCAAAGCGATGCTCCATTTGATCGAAGCACCGCCATACGCGCTCGAAGCTGCTGGCGGTCTCGGCGCCGAGCAGCCGCAGGTCGGTCTTGGTTGCCAGTAGCGCTTCCATGTCCTTCTCGAGAGCTTCGGCTACGCCACGTGCCGCCGACTGGGGAATCCGAGCCTGCATCAGTGCGTCGTAGATCGCAAGAGTCGTTTTCTTGCCGGTAATATGGCAGTGTCGGAGCGTCAACCGCCGGCGCAAATCTGCCGTGTTTGGCCGTTTTCAGCCCCGCACATCGCGAGCGCACCGGTGCCATCGGCCACCGGACGTTAGCGCGACCCGTCTGGACAAGGCGAGGGCTGTGCGGCAGCATGCGGCGCCCTGCCCGTCTCGTTTTGCGATGAGCGTCGGGCGCCCTTCCATCGACAGCCAACAACGAGACGCCGCACCACTATGTCCGCCCATGATTACAAGTCCGCCAAACGCCCCGATCCCGACCAAGTGCTCGTCGATATTGCCGACTACGCCCGCTCCTATAAGGTAGACAGCGACCAGGCATACGAGACCGCGCGCTACTGCCTGATGGACACGCTAGCCTGCGGCTTCCAGGCACTCAAGTATCCGGCTTGTACCAAGATGTTAGGCCCGGTAGTGCCGGGTGCCACCCTGTCGGGCGGTTCGCGCGTGCCCGGCACGAGCTATGAGCTCGATCCGGTCATGGCTGCCTTCAATATTGGTGCCATGATTCGCTGGCTGGACTTCAACGATACCTGGCTCGCGGCCGAGTGGGGTCATCCGTCCGACAATCTGGGCGCCATTCTCGCGGTTGCCGACTACTTGTCCCGCCGCGCCATTTTCATGGGTGAGAAGCCGCTCACCGTACGCCACGTGCTGACGGCAATGATCAAGGCCCACGAGATCCAGGGCGTTCTCGCACTCGAGAACAGCTTCAACCGTGTGGGTCTCGACCACGTGCTGTTAGTGAGAGTCGCCTCTACGGCGGTCGTCACGGCGATGTTGGGTGGTAGCAAGGAACAGATCATCAATGCGGTGTCGAACGCCTGGATAGATGGTGGCGCGCTGCGCACCTATCGCCATGCGCCTAACACCGGCTCGCGCAAGAGCTGGGCGGCGGGTGATGCCACATCGCGTGCGGTGCGCCTCGCCTTCATCGCAATGAAGGATGAGATGGGCTATCCTTCCGCCTTGTCCGTCAAGACCTGGGGCTTCCAGGACGTACTCTTCAAGGGCAAGCCACTCGTGATTCCTCAGCCGCTCGGCAGCTACGTCATGGAAAACGTGTTGTTCAAGATCAGCTTCCCGGCCGAATTCCACGCGCAGACCGCCGTGGAATGCGCCATGAAGCTGCATCCGCAGGTGCGCGACAAACTCGATCAGATCGAGAAGATCGTCATCGAGACGCAGGAGCCGGGTGTGCGCATCATCGACAAGACGGGGCCGCTGGCCAACCCGGCGGATCGCGATCACTGTATCCAGTACATGGTAGCTGTGCCGCTGATCTTCGGTCGCCTGACAGCGGCTGACTACGAGGACAAGGTCGCTAACGACCCGCGTGTCGACCGGTTGCGCAATGCCATGCAGGTGCGCGAGAACGAGACTTTTACCAAGGAATACTACGAGCGGGACAAGCGTTACATCGGTAATGCGATCCAGGTGTTCTTCAAGGACGGCAGCAAGACCGAGCGGGTGGCGGCCGATTTTCCGATCGGCCATCGCAGGCGCCGCGCCGAGGGTATGCCGGTACTCGTGAAGAAAGTCGAGTCGTCAGTGGCCGCGCACTTTCCGCCCAAGCAGAGCGACGCGATCAATGCGATGTTCGCGCGCAAGGATCTCGATACCATTCCGGTGAACGAGTTCGTCGCGCAGCTCGTGACTAACTAACCGTACTTGCCGGACGAATCGCAGGCCATTCCCCGCCGATTGGTCATGGCCGACGTTATCGACGCAGCTACCTGGCGGGCTCGACTCGAGGCAGGCGCCGCGCGTCTCGGCGTCTGCCTTCGACCGCTGCAGACTGGGCAGCTTTGGCAGTTGACGCTGCTGCTCCGCGAGCGCAATCAGCTGATCAATCTCACCTCGGTTGATTCGCTCGACGGCATTTTGACGACGCACATACTCGACAGCCTGGCCGTCGTCCCGCACCTGGGTGATGGCCGGCGCATTGTCGATGTGGGAACGGGCGGCGGATTCCCGGGTCTGCCGCTCGCGGTCGCCTGTCCCGAACGCGACTTCGTCCTGATAGATGGGACGCAAAAGAAGATTCGATTTGTTCAAGACGCAATTGTCGCGTTGCAGCTGAAGAACGCTCGCGCTGAAGCGGTGCGAGCGGAGCGAATGCGGCCCGAGCCGCGATTCGACGTCGCCATCGTGCGCGCCGTCGGCGCGCTAACCTCGATCACTCAGGTCGCGGGCCGGCTGATCGATGAGACGTCAGGTCGAATCCTTGCGATGAAGGGCAAACGACCGGATGCGGAGATCGCTGCGCTGCCGCGCTCGTGGCGTGCAGAGCTCATTGCGCTCGACGTGCCCGAGCTCGCGGCAGAGCGCCATTTGGTCAGTCTGTCGCGTCACAAGTCGCGCCATTCGCGACAGAAATAGAGTCTGCCCGGGACGGAGCGTGCTGACGGCCAACGCTCCCGCGCGTGTCGACGCTCCTGCGGTACACTGATCGGATGAAACGCGTGATCGCCGTCACCAATCAGAAGGGTGGCGTAGGCAAGACCACCACCGCCGTCAATCTTGCTGCTTCGCTCGCTGCGATGCGGCGCCGTGTCTTGCTCATCGACATGGACCCACAGGGCAACGCGACCATGGGCTGCGGCGTCGACAAAGCCTCGATCGAGCATGGCATTGGCGACGTGGTGGTGGGTGATTGCCGGGCAGCCGCGGCGATCATCCCGATCGAATCCACCCCTGGGTTGTCGTTGCTGCCGTCCAATCAGGATCTGACCGCGGCCGAGGTGCGGCTGCTCACGATGATGGCGGGGCGCGAATTGCGCCTGCGCACGGAGCTCAAACCGGTACGCGAGCAGTTCGATTTGATCGTGATCGATTGCCCGCCTGCGCTCAACATGCTGACTGTCAATGCGCTGGTCGCGGCCGACAGCGTGCTGATCCCGATGCAGTGCGAGTACTACGCGCTGGAGGGGCTGTCCGATCTGGTCAACACGATCAAGAAGGTGCATGCCAACCTCAACCGCGATCTCAAAATCATCGGCCTGCTGCGCGTCATGTTCGATCCGCGCATGACGCTCCAGCAGCAGGTGTCGGCGCAGCTGGAGGATCACTTCGGCGACAAGGTGTTCAAGGCCGTCGTGCCGCGCAACGTGCGCCTCGCCGAGGCGCCCAGCCACGGCTTGCCAGGCGTGATCTACGACGCCAGCGCCAAGGGGGCTCAAGCCTACGTGGCTTTTGCAAAGGAAATGATCCAGCGCGTCAAGACGCTGTGACACGGGGAATTCGGTAAGGCTATGGCACCTCCCAAACTCAAAGGACTCGGTCGCGGACTCGACGCGCTGCTCGCGGCGAATCTGGACGACGCCGACAAGGGCGAGTTGCAGACGCTGCTGGTGGATGCGCTCCAGCCCGGGAAGTATCAGCCGCGCACGCGGATGGATCCCGGCTCGCTGGAGGAGCTCGCGGCGTCGATCAAGGCGCAGGGCGTGATGCAGCCGGTGCTGGTGCGCCCGGTGAGCGAGGACCGCTACGAAATCATCGCCGGCGAGCGACGCTGGC
>JAGRJB010000402.1 GCA_020442965.1 Pseudomonadales bacterium | reverse complement strand
TGCACATGGCAGCGATGCGCGGCATGGATGTTACGGTGCTGCGCCCCGACGGCTTCGCGCTGCCGCCCGCGATCATGGCCAAGGCGCGCGCTGCGGCCGAATCATCCGGCGGCACACTGCACGAGACTAACGACCGTCATGAGGCACTCGAGGGCGCACAAGTCATCTATGCCAAAGAATGGGGTTGCACATCCGACTACGGCAACGGCGACATCGACCGGGGGCTGCGCGCGCAGCTCGCCGACTGGTGCGTGCGCGACTCGTGGTTCGACAGCACCCGCGCCGACTGCCGCCTGATGCACTGCCTGCCGGTGCGTCGCAATGTCGCGGTTGCCGATCAAGTCCTCGATGGTCCACGCAGTGTCGTGCAACGCGAGGCGTACAATCGCATGACGGTGCAAATGGCCGTCCTGCATTCCCTGCTGTCGGACCGAAAGTCCCACTAACCAGAGTTCCGCAATATATGAATGTCATGATGCATCGAACCGATCCCAGCGCGGCGATTCGCAGCCTGCGTAGCGCAGCTCCGTATATCCGCATGTTCAAAGGAAAGGTATTCGTCGTCAAAGCGGGCGGCGGCGTGTTCGGCGATCCAGAGGCGACCCGCGGTCTGATCGAGCAGATCGCGATCCTGCATTACTTCGGCGTGCGGGTGGTATTCGTGCACGGTGGCGGACCGCAGCTCACCGAGATCACCGAGGCCCTGGGCGTGCCCACCCGTATGGTGCAGGGCCGGCGCGTGACCGATCAGAAGTCGATCGACGCGACGTCGATGGTATTGAATGGACTCGTCAACACGCGGATTCTGGCGATGTGTCGTGATCTCGATATCGACGCTGTCGGCATCAGCGGCGTCGACGCCGGACTGGTGCGCGCGCATCGTCGTCCACCCGTGAAAATGAGCGACGGTGAGACGGTCGACTACGGCTTCGTCGGCGATATCGATTCGACCGATCCGACGGTGATTCGCAAGTTGCTCGACAATGGCTTGATGCCAGTGATCAGTCCGCTGTCGGCGGACGATCAGGGCACGCTCCTCAACATCAACGCCGATACGGTGGCAGCCGCGATCGGTGCCGCACTGTCAGCCGAAAAACTCATTCTCTGCACCGGTGCGCCCGGCATTCTCGAGCGCGTCGACGATCCGTCGTCGATCATTTCCTACACCGATCTGCGCGGTCTGAAGAAGATGCGCGAAGAGGGATCGATCGCCGACGGCATGTTGCCCAAAGCGAAGGCGATCGAGGATGCGATCCGCGGCGGGGTGCGGCGCGTGCATGTGATCTCCTACCAGGCACCGGAAGGCATCCTGACGGAGGTGTTCACCAACGAGGGCACAGGAACACTGGTGGTCGCCGACATCAACGCGCTCACACCGGCCGAACAGAGCGCTGGCAGCTAGGCCATGGCACGCCTGTGGCACAAGGGCGCACCGCTCGATGAGCGCGTGTTGCAGTTCACCGCGGGTGAGGACTACGCGCTCGACGAACGCCTGGTCAGCTACGATATACAGGCATCGATCGCCCACGCCGAGATGTTGTGTGCACAAAAGCTGCTGACGACTAACGACTTGACCGCGATACGCGACAGCTTGCAGGTGATCGGCGCGCAGCATGCGCGTGGCGAATGGCGCATTGAACTCGCCGATGAAGATGGCCAGACGGCGCTCGAGACGCGACTCAGCCAGCGCATCGGCAGCGCCGGCGGACGCGTGCATCTCGGTCGGTCGCGCAATGATCAGGTACTGACAGCGTTGCGGCTCTACCTGCGCGACGCGACCCGCGAACTCAGTGCGCAGGCGGATGCCGTTGCCGACGCTCTCGATGCGCTCGCCGCGCGGCAGACCGATATTCCGCTCCCGGGCTATACGCATATGCAGCAAGCGATGCCGAGCAGCGTCGCACTGTGGGCAGGCGGCTTCGCCGCGGAGCTGCGCGACGATGCCGCGGGCATCGCAAGCGTGCAGCGACGGCTAGCCCAGTCTCCTCTGGGCTCTGCGGCGGGCTACGGCACGCCGGGCCTGCCCATCGACCGCAATGCCACTGCCAAGGCTCTCGGCTTCGATCAGCCGCAGACGCCCGTCACCGCCGTGCAATTGTCGCGCGGCAAGGCCGAAGCGCAGTTGTTGTTCGAGTGCGCGTTGTTCGCGCAGGATCTGGGGCGGTTGGCGGCCGATCTGCTGCTGTTCTATACACAGGAGTTCGCCTTCATCGAGCTGCCCGACGAGTTCACAACCGGCTCGTCGATCATGCCGCA
>JAGRJB010000401.1 GCA_020442965.1 Pseudomonadales bacterium | reverse complement strand
CGCCTCGAGCATCCGGGCATCGCGCGGCTGATCGATGCCGGCGTCAATCAGGATGGGCGTCCCTGGTACGTGATGGAATTCGTCGACGGTGTGCCGATAGACGGCTACTGCCGCGACCAGCATCTCGACCTGCGGCAGCGTGTGAAGTTGCTGGTCGAATTATGCCGCATCGTCGAATCGGCGCATCAAGCGCTGGTCGTCCACCGCGACATCAAGCCAGGCAACGTGCTGGTGACGAACGCCGGCCAGCTGAAACTTATCGATTTCGGCATCGCGAAATTCGTGGCTGCCGACGCCAGCGACGACGGGCTCACGCTGGCTGCGGGCGCGGGCTATACAGTGCATTTTGCCTCGCCTGAACAGGTCGCAGGCCGTGCGGTGACGACAGTGACCGACGTATATGGCATCGGCGCACTGGCATTCTATCTACTGACAGACAACAAGTTGTTTGCCGCGCGCGCGACTTCTGGCGCTGACTACATTCGGGCGGTCACCACTGAAGAGCCTGAATGGCCCAGTCGGGTTGCCAAACTACCGCAGCTGCGCGGCGATCTGGACAACATTCTTCGCAAGGCGCTCGCCCGCGAGCCTGGCGCGCGCTATACGTCCGCCGCGGCGCTGGGTCGGGACCTACAGAATTTCCTCGATCACCGGCCTGTGGAGGCCCGCGCACCGAGTCTTCTTTACCGGAGTCAGAAATTCTTCCGCCGCAACATCGCGGCAAGTGTGCTCGGCAGCTTGCTGCTCGTGTCGTCGGCGATCGGCCTGGTCGGCTATGCGGCGGCGGCCAGAGAAGTAGAACGCCAGCGCGATGCGGCGCAAACCGATGCGCGACGGGCCAAAGAAGTCAGTTTGTTCCTGACCGATATGTTGACGGCGGCGGATCCACGCGCCGGATCCGAGCCGACTTCGCTCGTCAGCGTCGTCGATCGCGCGCTGCAAAAGACCGAACAGATGCTGTCAGTCGATCCACTGGTCGCCGCGACCGTGCTCGAGACGATCGCGTCAGTCAATTCCTCGCTGGGACGCTTCGAGCAGGCACTGAATGCCAACCAGCGCGCGCTGGATATCTATGGCGCCGCGACCGGCCAGGATTTGCAGACGGTGAAGTTGTTGGGCAATCGCGGCGAACTGCTGCAGCGCGCGGGCCGCTATGCTGAGGCGGGGCCCCTGTTGGTTCAAGCTAACAACCGTATCCAGGAGCTCGCGCCCGGCAGCCTCGACGCCGCGTTGATCGAGGGCCAGCTGGGCAGCCAGATCATGAACTCCGGGGGTGACGCGGCTGAGGCACGGGCACGACTGGCGAGTGCGGTCAACGCGTTGCGTAGTCTCGAGGTGGTCGACGAGCGCCTCGCGGCGGTACTGAACGACTATGGGGTTGCACTGGCTGGCGAGAATCGCTGGGATGAGGCTATCGCGGCGCACGAGGAAGCCGTCGAGGTCACGCAGCGCGCCTTGGGCGCGGATCATGTGGTGACCAACGACATGCGCTCGGGTCTGGCCGGTGTGCTCGGTATGGCAGGGCGTTTTCGCGCCGGCGCCGACGTGCACCGCGCGGTCTGGCAGTCGCGTCGCAAGGTGCTGGGCGACGAAAACCTGGACACGCTCTGGAGCGCCGTTTCCCTCGCCGACTATCTCATGTCGTCAGGGCAGCCCGCCGAGGCTGCACGATTGTCGCGCGAATCACTCGCCGGACTGACCAAGCTCAACGGCCTCGATCATCCCGTGACTCAGTTCGCCTGGGTTACTGCCGCACGTGCAGCGTGCGAGTCAGGCGATGCGCGCTGGGGACTCGAGCAAGCACAAGGGGTGTATGCCCGCCGCGTCGCTACCTATGGCGAGAGCCATTGGCTGGCTGCTAACACGGCTTCCGTATTGGGTCGGTGTCAGATTTTCAACCGCGAGTTTGCAGCTGCCGAAAAGACCTTGCTGTCGGCTAGTACCAGGCTAGAGTCGGCGCGCGGCGCCGATTTCGTCCGCACGCAGGACGCATTCAGGAACCTTGCGGATCTCTACGATCGCTGGAATCGGCCCGCGCAAGCGGCCGAATGGCGCGCCCGCCTGACGCAGTAACAACTGCGAAGCCGGGAAAGCCGCTGACCACTCGTCACGCGTACTTTCCCGGCCGTCGCTGCGGTTGCTCAGATGGCCGAAGTCGCGGTCTTGTTAGCCGCTCGCAGTCGCCGCTGCGCCAGCAGCAGCAACAACAGTGATGCCAGCAGCCCGGGAGTGGTGGAGCCGCCGCCGCCCTTGCCATTGCCAGTCTGCGAAGGCGGTGGTGCGGTCACGGTGACGGCGGGCACTGGTGCT
>JAGRJB010000400.1 GCA_020442965.1 Pseudomonadales bacterium | reverse complement strand
GTGGTCTTGCCGGCACCGTTCGGTCCCAGCAAAGCAAAGAAATCTCCTGCGGCGACATCCAGATCGACGCCTTGCAAGGCGCGGACGCCGTTAGGATAGGTTTTGACGAGTTCGCGAATCGATAGTGCGGGCATGCAATCGAGATTATCACAGGCCTCGCGGCGCACCGGAAGCGGAACGCGGTGCTAGCCGAGCGTGCGCCTCAGAGCGTCGATCTCCTCAGCCGCGTCGTGCATCACCGCCGTTGCCTGCTCGAGCGTGAGCTGCATGCGCTTGAAGATGCGAATCTTGTCGAACACGGAATCGAGTGCACCGGCTGCGTGTCCCAAACCGACGAGCAGATAGCTGGCGGTCATGACGTCGACCAGATCAGCGGGCCCTTCGTGCGAGCGCTCGAGGGTCTGATAGTTCAGTATCGAATCGATGATCTCGTCGCCGATCTCCCAGGCCGTCAGGACTTTCGCGCCAAAAACCGGTTGCCATTCACGCACGATCGCGCGCCACTGCCGCGTGTCTCGCAGAACCCTAGGGTGCCGAATCCCTCGGGTCAAAATATACAGCTCCCCGACACCATGCAGCAGGCCGGCCAGGAATGCCTGATCAGGGCGCACGTTTGTGAAGCGCTGCGCGAGGACGTGTCCGGTTGCGGCCATCGACGCACTGCGCTCCCAGATCAACTTGAGCGCGGGGCGGATCTCCGCGAGCGATTCGGCCTCGACCAAGCGCTTCAGACCCGATGCAATTACAGCGCTACGCGTCAGATCGAAGCCGATACGAGTGATTGCCGCACGCAGATCGATCACACGTTTGCCAGCGGCGTTGCAAGCCGCCGAGTTTGCGATCTGCAGCACACGACCTGTCAGCACCGCATCGAAGCTCAATACCTTGATCACTTCATCCAGCGCCACCTCGGGCTCACCCAGTAGCGATTGCAGCCTACCGGCACTCTGCGGGAAGCACGGCAAGCCAACGTCGGGCGCGCTGCGATCGTCGCGTAGCAGCGCGGCGAGTGCCGCACTGTCCTGCGATACCACCTCGTCCGGCGCCGCTGCTGCCCTTACGTCCATGCGAGACTCGCGCGCCGGGTCAGGATACGCCGAGCGTTGCTTGTAGAGCCGCGACATCCGCAGCCGATTCGCTCAGTACCTGGGTGCACTGCTCGAGCTCCAGATGCATGCGCTTCATCGGCTTCAGGAGCGGCGCCGCGCATTGGGCGATGTCACTGTCACCGTTGAAGTTGGCCAGCAGGGAAGCAACCGCCAGAACGTCCGTCAACGTGATCGATCCGCGTTGCTCGCGATCCGGGTCCTCGTGCTCAGCAACCGCCGCAACGATCGTCTCCGGAAGACACCAGTTCTCGAGAATGGCCTTGGCAACGTTCGCATGCCACTCCCTAACGAGTGCCTGGTAAGCCAGTTGATCGGTAAACAACTCGGGATGCCGGGTAGTGCGAGTCAGGATGTATAACCTGCCGACGCAACTCAGCAATCCTGCCAGGAGCGCTGCCTCGGCGTTCAAACCGGTAAACCGCTTGGCGATCACGTGCGCGATCGACGCGATCACGACACTGCGGCGCCACAATCCGTCGAGCGGCTTTTCAAGTCCCTTGAAATCTTTGGCGAGTTTCAACTGCGCGACAGCGTAGCTGAGACCCGCTGATCGAACGATGTTGAAGCCGACTCGCGACACAGCGGTACGCAGATCGACGATTTTGGTACCCGTCGTGTTGAGCGCTGCCGAGTTGGCCAGTGTCATCAGGCGCGCCGCAAGCGCCGGCTCGCCACTGATCATTTTGGCGATCGTGGCATTGGCAATATTCTCGTCGGCGAGTGCGCGTTGCAAACGTGTGACTATCTCGGGGACCGACGGCAGCTCGATTTTTCCCTGCGAGAGCTCCGCCGCAAGGGTACGAACGAATCCGAACAACGCCGATTGTGGTGCGGCAGCCGCTGGGGCGTAATTTGACGCAGGCATTTCGCTAGTCTCCAAGAGCTCGGCGTAGAGAATCTATCTGCTCGGCCGATTCTTCCATGACGGCTGCGCATTGCACGGCATCGACCTTCAGTCGTTGTGCGTCGATCGAATCGTGCAATCCCAGTTCGAGCGAGATGGGGTCGCCGGGCAGAGTCTCGACCAGGCGTGCCAGTGCCAACACATCGGTAAGCGTGGGTGTCTCAGAGCGCTCACGATTTGGGTCTTCGTGGGCATGGACGGCGGCCACGACATCCTCCGCCATTTCCCAGTTCTCGAGAACCGCGCGCGCGATGTTGGCGTGCCAACTATCCATCAGTCGATTGCGCGCCACCGGATCGGTCAGCAGCACCGGGAATCGTGGCGTCTTGCTCAGCACGTAGAGCTTGCCAACCCCCTGCAACAGACCAGCCAACATGGCCGCGTCGGGATTCAGCTCCGTGAAGCGTCGCGCTAGCACATAGGACACCGCGGCGATGCGCGTGCTCGATTCCCACAGTTCGGCGAATGGCGCGTCGAGGTCCTTGAAACTATCCGCGCGCCGCAACTGCGACATTGCGAATGCGATCGTTGCACTGCGTGCCATATTGAAGCCGATGCGTGCCATGGCCGCGCGCAGATCGATCACACGGCGGCCACCGGGATTGAGTGCTGCGGAATTTGCAAGTTGCAGGAGACGCGCGGCGAGCGCCGGTTCGGCACTCAGAATCTTCACGACCTGCTCAATCATGACGTCGTCGTTAGCGAGTGCCTTACGCACTCGCAGTGCAACTTCCGGGAAACTGGGTAACTCCATCTTGCCGGCCGACAGGTCCGCCGCGAGCTCTTGCACAAAGGCGAACTCGTCTTGCGATCCGCGCTCGGGGCTGGAATCGTTATGTAATGCACTCAACATCATCGGCTACTCCTCGACCTGTAGTGTCAATCGGCCGTGCCGACCGACCCTTGATGGCGACGAGTACGATGTGCGAAACGCGTCACAACGCGCCCTTGTTGGCTCCGTTCGAGGTGCCGTACACACTGCAAAGAAGTTCCGCTTCGGGGAGGCTCGTGCCACCGACGTCCATGACCTGTGCGACCGAGGCGCCGCTACGGGCGAGGCGGATGGCAGCGGCATGGCCTGCCGCGACACGCCGCTGTGTAGCACGCATCAACGGTTCAGTCTGTGCGTCTCGCTGCACCGCCAGCGCGGTGAGCGCCGCACCCAGGGCGGCGATACGCTCTTGCATATCGGCAAGCTGCGGGCACAGGTTCTTCTGCTGCTCGAGCACCGTCTGACGCAGCATTACGGCGTCGTAGCGCTGATCTGCCAGCGACGCAATGAGTGCCAGCAGGGCAATCACCATCGCACCGGCGCGCGCCAGCCACAGCAGTACATCCGCGGGAATCGCGGCGATCGACTCGAGGGTCATCTGCAATAGGTCCATGCACGCTCCACACTGTCGGAAATCCGACGCACTCCAACACCTAACAGGAGGGGAGCAGGAATCGTGCCAGGATTCCGGTCAGGGGCCGGCAGCGTTCAGTACGTTGTCGACTGGCGACGCGCTGTTGAGCGCACTGGTCGTCTCGAGGCTGGCAGCCGGAGGCGCATCGAAATTGCGCGGATCGGCGTTGCCGGGCAGATCACTCGCTGGAATGACGAAGGCAACTCGGCGGTTGGCATTGCGACCTTCGGGTGTCGTATTGGGTTTGAGCGGCCGAAACTCCCCCAGGCCAACGACTGCCAGACGCGGCGCTGCCACACCGGTCGATCGAATCAGTCGCACGACACTTGCCGCGCGCGCCGCGGACAGTTCCCAATTGGAGGGAAAAGCGATTGTGTTGATCGGTTGATCGTCCGTATGCCCCTCGACCCGAACCGGATTTGGCAGCGGTGCCAACGTCGCCCCAAGAGCCTGCAGCGGTGCAATGGCACGCGGCGAAAGCTCAGCGCTGCCACTCGCAAAGAGAATATCGGTTCGAATCGCGACTTCTACATACTGGTCGTTCTGCTTCACTGCCACGATACCGGTACTGATCAGGTCACGCATCGACTTGCTGACTGCCTCGGCAACACGTGTCAGCTCCGCCTCGCGGGCGTGCGCGGCGGCCAGCCGCACAAGATCGCGATCGCCGTTGATACTGTCGGTCTCGCGACCCGGATGGCGCAGGCCCGTCGGCTGCTTGGAGCCGAGCGGTAGCGCTAGGGTCGAATTCGCTGGATTGGCGCCGACGGGATTATCCGGCTGGCTTGGCGTCGGTGCTGCTCGCAACTCGAGCGGCTCGGTGATCGAGGGTTCACCGCGAAACGCCACGCTGAGCGAGTCGGAGACCACGCGATACTTGCTCTCATTGACCGTCGACATCGCGTACATGACGACGAAAAATGCTAACAACAGTGTGACCAGATCGCCATAGGGAATCGCCCACGCCTCGTGATTCTCGTGCTCGGCGTGGCGTTTGCGTCGGCGGCGCGCCATCAGTGCAGATAACCGTGCAGCCTGGATTCGATCGACCGCGGATTCTCCCCCATGGCGATAGCGACCATGCCTTCGATGATCATCTCCCGCAGCTGCGCCTGCGCTGCGACAATGCCTTTGAGCTTGGCCGCGACCGGCAGGAAGAACAGATTCGCGAGCCCAATGCCGTACACGGTGGCCGTAAAGGCAGCAGCGATACCCGCGCCCAACTTGCTGGGATCAGCAAGGTTCTGCATGACCGCCATCAGGCCCAACACCGCACCAATGATGCCGAGGGTCGGCGAATAGACACCCATGCCTTCGAACACTTTCGCCGCACGAGTGTCGGCGTGTTCACGCGATTCGAGTTCCACTTCGAGCGTGGTACGAATCGTCTCGGGCTCATTGCCGTCCACGACCAACTGCAAGCCTTTGCGAATGAAATCGTCCGGCTCGCTGTCGATCATGGGCTCCAGCCCTAACAGCCCTTGCTTGCGTGCCAAGGTGCTCCATTCGGTGATCTTGCTTATCTGCGCCTCGCCGGCGAGTATCGGGGGCTTGAAGATCCAGCGAACTCGCCGCAGCGCATGGGTCAGTACCGACATCGGCGTCTGCACGAATATCGCCGCGAACGTCCCCACCACCACGATCATGAAAGCGGCACCAGAGAGCAGCGCCTTGACGCCTGCGCCCTTCAGGATCGCACCGACTACGATCGAAACGCCCGCGAGCACCAGGCCGGCAATGGTGAGAATATCCATCGAACTAGCCAGTCTCTGGCGAGCGATCGCGCCAATCAATCAGCCGCGCTTTGAGGCGCGTCAACGCCTGCCCATGAATCTGACAAACGCGTGATTCGCTGACCTGAAGCACGAGTCCGATTTCTTTCAGGTTCAATTCCTCATCGTAGTAGAGCGACATGACCAGCCGTTCACGCTCCGGCAAGCCAGTGACGGCCAATGCCAGCGCCTGACGAAATCCGTCGTCGACGAGGTCGCGGAAGGGGTCCGCCTCTGGATCGGCGCAATCGCGAGTGCCGCCCTCGTCGTCGTCAAGGTTCGCGATCTGACAACCCGCAGCATCCTGCACGATTCGATGGTAGTCCTCGAGCGGCATACCCATGTGGGCGGCTATCTGCGTGTCGCGCGCTTCCTGACCCAGCTCAGCTTCGAGCTCACGAATGGCATTGGCCACGTCGCGCGCCTTGCGATGCACCGACCGGGGCGCCCAATCCAACTTCCGCAGGCCATCGAGCATGGCACCGCGGATGCGGATGCCGGCGAACGTTTCGAAACTGGCGCCGCGACCGCTCGAGAAGTTAGCCGCAGCCTCCAATAACCCGAGCATGCCGGCCTGGATGAGGTCGTCCACCTCGACCGTGGACGGCAAGCGGCCGGCCAAATGATAGGCAATGCGCTTCACCAGAGCAGCATGCTGCAGCACGAGCGCTTCGGTAGCGCGCCCGTCATGCTGCACGGCATATGCAGTAACTGCATTCATCTCACGAGCTCGAGTCGCACCGACGGTCTCCTCACCAAGCGCTCGACAAAAAATTCCAGGTGGCCGCGAGGACCCTCCGCCACGGGCCAGGTATCGGCCACTTGAGCTAGGCGCTTGAGGGCGGCGGATGCCTTTGAGGTGGGATAAGTGCTGACAACGGGACGCTGTTCACGAACCGATGCGGCCAGATACGCGTCTTCCGGAATCTCGCCGACATAATCCAGCACAACGTCGAGAAAGCGATCTGTGACCCGCACGAGCTTGCCGAACAACCGTTGACCGGCACCGGCACTGGGACTGCGATTGGCCAGCACCCGGAACTGCGTCACACCGTGGTCGCGCGACAGAACCTTGATCAACGCATAGGCATCGGTGAGCGATGCTGGTTCATCGCAGATTACGACCAGTACCTGTTGCGCCGCTTGCGTGAAAGTGAGCACGCTATTGCCGATGCCCGCTGCGGTGTCGATCAACAGGACATCGACTTGCGTAGTGAGATCACTGAAGGCTTGTACCAAACCCGCGTGCTCGCGCTGCAACAGTGCCGCCATGTTGGCAAGTCCGCTGGCCGCTGGCAGCACCGCGAACCCCAGTGCGGTCTCGGTGACTGCATCATCGAGCGTGCATTCGCCAGCCAGTACGTGAGCCAGTGTATGCCGCGGGGTGATGCCCAGAAACACATCGACATTGGCAAGGCCCAGGTCGCCATCCAGCAATAGCACCTTGCGCTTTCGAGCAAGCTGCGTCGCAAGATTGATCGCGACGGTAGTCTTGCCGACGCCTCCTTTGCCACCGGTAACTGCGATGACCTGAACCGGCGACACGGCCTGACTCGATGGTAGTCCTGTCTTGCGCATGGCCAGTTCGCCCCTATGCGGCGACATGTTCAACACCGGCACGCCCCTCGGACGCGGGTTGGTAGCCGTCACTACCTGCTAGGTCGACGCAGGCCAAGCGGTACGCTCGCCCGACCAAGTCCGCCTGGCGCGCCGGCAGTAGATCGCGAGGAATGCCCGGACCAGTGCTGACATAGGCAACCGGCAGCGACGCGCGAATCGCGGCTGACAGGACGGCGCCGAGCGACGCCGCTTCATCAAGCCTGGTCAGAACACAGGCGCTCGGCGTCAGCGACGCGCAGCGGGCAAAGAGCTCATCGAGCACTCTCGGTTGCGCGCTTGCCGGCGCTACCAATACGGTGTCGATGCTGCTGCTGGCGCTGCGCCAGCTCGCGAGGGACTTGTACGATTGATCGTCGTGAACACGCACGCCGCCAGTATCGATCAGCACGAGCTCGTATTCGGCCAACGACCGCAGGGTATCCGCCAACTCACGTGGATGATCCACACTCTCGATCCTTGCTCCTAACAAGCTGCCGAATACTTGCAATTGCTCGCGCGCACCGATACGTGTCACATCGGTCGATACCAGCGCAATGCGACGGCCGTCACCGCGTCCGATCCAGCGCGCCGCGAGTTGCGCCAACAGCGTTGTCTTGCCGACCCCGGACGGGCCAACGAACATGAGGCGTCCGCCGCGCTCCAGCCAACGCTCATCCAGGGTCGAGATGCGACTTGTGAGCGCATGCAGAGCGGCCGGTAGCGCACGAGCTGTCTCGGTATCCTGCGGTAGCTGCTCGATCAGCTGCGCAGCGAGGTCGCCCGCCAGTCCGAGGCGAGCCAGATCGACTTGCAGCGTCGCGTGGATCGAGCGGGCAGCAGCCGAGCTCTCGCGCCCCGGGCGGGGCAGGCGTGACTCGAGAATGTGACGCAGATTTCTGAGTTCCGCCGCGAGCGCGTCGTTGACGCTCGCAATGGCAGCGCTCGGCGGCGCGACCAACTGCGTGGGTGCGCCCGGCGGGCTGACTCTTGTGCTATC
>JAGRJB010000399.1 GCA_020442965.1 Pseudomonadales bacterium | reverse complement strand
GATCGGCGGCGCATTGGTCGACTCATCGCCGCCGCCGCAACCGCCGGTCACCGCCAGTGCCGCGGTCATCAACAGCGCCAGAATCGAACGAGAACCCGTCATCGCGCCTCCCTGATTGCGTCATCGCTCGCCGCTCAGTCGAGCGGCCGTCCGTGCTAAACGCTCGATAGGCAAACAGGTTGACGCGGCGAAATGTTAGTCGTCAAGTCGCGGCCAAGAGACGTGCGGGAAGTGCAACAAGCCGCTCAGTTCGCGTGGGGCATTAAGTCGAGTCGCTGCTCAAAGTCAAATGCGGTCGGCAATACCGTGCAGCGCGCCGGCAGTTGGTCGGTCGCAAGCTGATCGACTCCGGCGCCGCCCAGCCAGATCTCGCAACGCTCCGGCAGCTCGCGCGCCAAGTCTGTCAGCTCGCGCAGGGTGGCAGCGCCCGACTCCGGCCGGACCACGCTGATGAGTACCGCCGTCGCCTGCACATTCGACGCAAAACGGCCGATTTCGCGCGCTGGGCAATCGGCACCCAGGTAATGCGTGCGCAGCCGGCGAGTAGCGGCAAGCCAGGCGCACATCAGGATGCCGAGTTCATGGCGCTCGTCCGACAGGGTGGCCAACACCAGTCGCGGCGCCCCTTCCTTTTGCAAGTAGCTGCGCGAAACTGCCACCACCAAGCGTTTGATGATGTCAGTCACCATGTGCTCTTGTGCAATCGATATATCGCCGCGGTGCCAACGCTCGCCGATTTCGCGCACCAGCGGTGCAATCACGTGATGCGCAACTTCGCCCGGAGGCAGTAGCGCCATTGCAGCGATCAGGGATTCCTCCACCAGGATCGGATCGGTTGCCTCGGCCGCCGCGAGAGCACGCTCGACGAATGGCGCAGAACGCGACAAAGGTCGAATGTGCCCCGCTGACTGTTCCACCAACGCAACTAATTCGGCATTGGTGAGCGGTGCAACCTTGCTGATCGCATGGCCGACCTCGGTTGCGGCCCGCAGCAGACGCAGGCGCGACACATCCGCAGCGCTGTAGCTGCGCCGTCCGGCGGCGTCGCGCCTGGGTGAAACAACGTCGTAGCGCCTTTCCCACGCACGCAGCGTCTCGACCGACACGCCGGTCGCCTGGAAAACGGCCTTGATGGAAAAGTGACCCGCAGCGTTGGCAGTGTCTTCCGGCTTGTTCATTATATGTACACCATATTACCTGTACAAAATATTGACACGTTTTGATTCGTTTGTCATTCTGATCCGGCTGAGACGCCATCCCGCTGACAGACCCCAGCCGCATAGAACCCAAGCCCGCGGCGCAATTTGGAGCATAAACCAATGATTCGTAATACTTTTTCCCTGATCCGAGCGCTGCTCGCCGCGGCACTGCTGGCCGCAACGGGCGCGGCGCTCGCTGCAGACGGCGCTGCCCCAGGTAGCGCCGACATCGTCAGCACCGCCAGACACGCCGGCAATTTCACCATACTTGTCCAAGCGATTGAGGCGGCTGATTTGACCGAAACCTTGGCCGGCATAGGTCCGTTCACGGTATTCGCACCTACCGACAAGGCATTCGGCAAGTTGCCGGAGGCCGAATTGGACGCGCTGCTACGGCCCGAGAACAAGGACAAGCTGGTACGGATCCTGAGTCTGCACGTGATCCCTGGCGAGGCGATCGACCAGAATTCCCTCAAGCGCGTGCGCTCAGTCGAAACCGTCGCTGGTGAAGCAATTCGCCCCGCAATGGTTCGTGGCCGTCTGCGCATCAACGATGCGCGCGTCACATCTGAGATCGGGGCTTCGAACGGCATCATTCATGCGATCGACAGCGTGCTGATTCCTAACTAATCGCCCACTCATCGAAAAGCCACCTCGACGGGGAGCGGCTCGCACCGCTCCCGTTTTTTCTGATCTGCAACTCACGCCTCCATGGTAGCTTTGACGGCCCACGAGTCTCCCTGACATCAACACTTGCACGGCAGGAAGGAGCGCAGCGCATGGTTGATTTTTCCCGCAGTGATCGCGAAACGGACCTGGAGACGCGCACTCACGAATTCATCCGCGCAGTGATCATTCCTGCGGAACGCGATCCGCGGCAGACAATACACGGCCCCACTTCAGAACTGGTTCACGAGCTGCGCGTCCAAGCGCGTAAGGCTCGATTGCTCGCGCCGCAGGTTGCGGAGCGCTGGGGCGGCTACGGCTTGTCGCATCGCGAAACAGCCACCGTGCTGCGCGCCTCTGGCTACTCATTGCTTGGGCCGGTCGCGATGAATTGCATGGCACCAGACGAAGGCAACATGCACTTGCTGGATGCGGTTGCAACCGAGGCGCAGAAGAAGGCGTATCTCGCACCACTCGCCGCGGGAGAGATCCGCTCGGCGTTCTTGATGACCGAACCTGACGGCGGCGCGGGCTCCGATCCCGAGATGTTGACGACAACTGCCCGAGCGGTCGGCAGCGACTGGATCATCGATGGCCGCAAGTGGCTGATAACCGGCGCAATCGGCGCGCGCTTCGGTATCGTTATGGCACGCACCCCCCAAGGCGCGACCATGTTCCTGACGCAGATGGATGCTCCCGGTATCACGATCGAACGCGTGCTCGATACCTTGGATCAGGCGATTCCGGGCGGTCACTCGGTCATTCGGCTGGCAGGGTTGCGTGTCCCCGCCTCCCAGGTGTTAGGCACCGTCGGCGCAGGATTCCGCTACGCCCAGGTCCGCTTGGCGCCAGCACGATTGACGCATTGCATGCGCTGGTGGGGAGCCGCCCGTCGCGCGCATGACATCGCGGTTGAGTACGCCTGCCAGCGCAGAGCCTTTGGCAAGCCGCTGATCGAGCATGAGGGTGTCGGTTTCATGCTGGCACGGAATCAGGTTGACCTGTTGCAGACACAACTACTGATCGACTACACCGCCTGGACGCTCGATCAAGGTTCACGCGCCAACACCGAATCGAGCATGGCGAAGATGAGCTGTGCCGAGACGCTGTTTCAGATAGTCGACCGGTGCGTGCAGGTGTTAGGCGGACTCGGTATCACGACCGACACGCAAGTCGCGCGGATCTTCCACGCGATTCGCGCCTTTCGCATCTATGACGGGCCAACCGAAGTGCACCTGTGGTCCTTGGCGAGACGGCTGCAGCGGCAAGGTTCCCAAGCACACGGTCCACTTCAGCCCTAGGCTTACCTAGCAACGGCTCGTCAATCGCATTCGATCGGCACAAGGATTCAATGGCACTGGATACCAATGCTCTGAAGTCTCTACGCATCGATCGCAGTGGCGACGCTTCCCGGTATGAATCCGGGCGTCGCTACGCCTGGTGGATCGCAGCAGCTCTCGTCAGCGCAGCGCTCGCGGTCTATTGGCTGTTAGGCAATCGCTCGGTCGAAGTCACGACGGTGACGGTCGAGGCGCCCGCAGGCACGTCGGGCAGCGCGGTTTTGAATGCCTCCGGCTACGTGGTCGCCCGCCGCCTCGCAACAGTGTCATCAAAAGTGACCGGGCGGATCACCGATGTCTTGATTGAAGAAGGCGCGAGCGTCAAGGAAGGCCAGCTCCTCGCGCGACTCGATCCGGCAACGCCAGAGGCGCAAGTTGAGCTGGCGGAACGCGAACTCGCCGCAGCCGGGCGCGCACTGGCGGAGACCCGGGTGCGCCTCGCCGAAGCGCGCCGTCAGCTCGCGCGGACCGCCGAATTGCAGGCTGACGGATTGGTTAGCGCAATGGCGCTCGACTCGGCACAAGCTGATGCTGCGGCGCTGGCCGCGCATCTCGGTGTGCTCGAGGCGCAACGCAAGGTCGCCGCAGCTACCGTTGCCTTGCGGCGCCAGGACCTCACAGATCTGGATATTCGCGCGCCCTTCGCGGGTGTGGTCATCTCGAAGGACGCGCAGCCCGGCGAGATGGTCTCGCCCATCTCCGCGGGCGGCGGCTTCACGCGCACCGGAATCGCGACCATCGTTGACATGGATTCGCGCGAGATCGAGGTCGACGTGAACGAAGCGTTCATCAATCGTGTCTCGAGCGGACAACGCGTCGAGGCCGTGCTGGACTCATACCCTGACAAGACATTCGGCGCGCACGTCATCAATATCGTGCCGACGGCTGATCGACAGAAGGCCACCGTGCGCGTGCGCATCGCGTTCGACGAACTCGATCCACGGATCTTGCCTGACATGGGTATCAAGGTTCGGTTCCTGGATGGCGCTGTGGCAAATGGCGGCAGCAGCACGCCGCCACTAACAATACCCGCCGACGCCGTTGCACGCGATGGCCGGGGCGCGTTCGTCTGGGTGGTTAGCCAAGACAGACTCGAGCGGCGCGCGGTCACCGCAGGCGATACGCGTAATGGGCGAGTCGTGATCGCGGCGGGGGTGCGCGCCGGCGAGGAAATCGTTGCGCCGGTCACCGCGAAGCTGCAAGACGGCGATCTAATTCGCCGCAAGACTAGCTAACCAGTTACTCCGTGCCACGGACCTTGGGCTACCCGCATGCAAGACAATGTTGCTCACCCGGATGCACCGCAAGCGACCGACCGCGTGGTCCAATTGCGTGGCGTTACCAAGCTCTATACGCGTGGCGGCGAAGTAGTACGCGTGCTCGAGATGTTGGACCTCGACCTGCCACGTGGCGACTTTGTCGCGCTGATGGGTCCATCGGGATCTGGCAAGACCACGCTGTTGAATCTGATTGGTGGCCTCGATCGGCCGACCGAGGGTTCGATCGAAGTTGACGGCCTCGCGATCGATCGCCTCTCGAGTGCAGCCCTCGGTCGCTGGCGCGCCGATCATGTCGGCTTCGTATTCCAGATGTACAACTTGCTGCCGGTACTCTCTGCCGAACGCAATGTCGAGTTGCCGCTGCTGCTCACCAAACTATCCAGACGTGAGCGCCTGCAGCGCGTTCACACCGCACTCGCCCTGGTTGGCCTCGAAGATCGTGCCAGGCATCGGCCACGGGAATTGTCCGGCGGTCAGGAACAACGGGTTGGCATCGCTCGCGCCATCGTCACCGACCCAACACTGTTGTTGTGCGACGAACCGACGGGCGATCTGGACCGCAAGTCAGGCGACGAGATATTGGACCTGCTGCGAGCACTCAACCAGGAGTTTGGCAAAACCATCATCATGGTCACCCACGATCCCCGCGCAGCCGAACGTGCCAATCGCACGCTGCATCTGGACAAGGGACGGCTCGAGCGGCAGACACATTGATGGCCTCCTGGCTGTCGCTCGTCTGGGCTAACCTGGCGCGACGCAAGCTGCGCCTGTTCTTCACGCTCGCCTCGATCGCGGTTGCCTTTCTGATGTTTGGGCTGCTGGAGGCCCTGCGTGGCAGCCTCGCCGGCAGCGTGTCGTTAGCGGGGGCCGATCGTCTGATCACGATGAGCAAAATCTCGATCATCCAGCCGCTGCCGCGTTCCTATCTCGAGAAAGCTCGCGGCGTCGCCGGCGTCGAGGCAGTCGCGTCGTTCAACTGGTTTGGCGGAGTCGTCAAAGATGGACGCACCCAAATCCCGGTCTACGCGACCGAGCCAGCGAAGTTCCTCGCCATGTACCCCGAGGTGAAGATTTCCGCTGCCGAAACTACCGCCTGGCTGAACGACCGGCAGGGTGCAATCGTGGGTCCATTGCTCGCGAACGAGTATGGCTGGCAGGTAGGCGACAAAGTGCCGCTGCGCTCGACGATCTACCGACAGGAAAACGGTGCCGATACTTGGGAGTTCAATATTCACGCGATCTACGACGTGATCGGTGGTGCCGGTTGGGACAAGGGCAGCGTCGTGTTCGACTACGATTATTTCAATGAGTCGCTACAGTTCGGGCGCAACAGCATCGGGTGGTTGGTCGTCAAGGTAGCCGATCCACGGGAAGCGGAGCAAGTCTCGCACCGCGTCGATGCCTTGTTCGCCAACTCCAGCGCGGAGACCAAGACCGCGACCGAGCGAGCGTTCATCAAGCAGGCCACCGAGCAAGTCGGCAACATCGGCGCGCTACTCATTTCGGTCGTGTCTGCCGTGTTCTTCACAATGTTGTTAGTAACCGCCAATACCATCGCGCAATCGGTGCACGAACGAACCAACGAGTTCGGCGTAATGAAGACGCTCGGGTTCACGGACCGTTCGCTCCTCGCGCTCGTGGTAAGTGAGTCACTACTGCTTACCCTGGTCGGCGGCGCCATCGGTATGGCACTGGCCTATGTGGCAGCGCAGGCGCTCGCCACGACCGTCAAACAGTTTCTGCCGGTGTTTGGCATTGGTCTGCGAACGGTTGTCGTCGCGCCGCTCCTGATGGTGGCGATGGGCCTGATCGCGGGGGCCTGGCCGGCCGCGATCGCCATGCGGCTCAGGATCACCGACGCACTGCGTCGCGGCGCTTGACGGCACGAACGTGGCGAGCACGCTGTCACAGATCAAGGCGGTAACGGTGATGAACCTGCGCAATATCCCGGCGCGTTGGACATCCGCCCTGGTCGCGGTGATCGGCATTGCGGGCGTGAGTCTCGTGCTCGTGGCTGTCTTGTCGATCGCCGAGGGCTTTCGGGCGGCGCTTGAGTTCTCAGGTTCCGAAGACGTCGCGATCGTACTACGGCGCGGGTCCACGGATGAGCTGACGAGTGGGCTTGGCCAGACGAGCATACCCGTGATCACCGATGCGCCCGGCATCCGACGCACCGCAGCAGGCGCTGCGCTGGTGTCGCCAGAGCTGTTCGTCATCGTCGATACCAAGCTGCGCAACAAAGATACGACGGCCAACACACCGTTGCGCGGGGTGTCACCCATGGCGCCACGGCTACGCAAGAACTTCGAGCTCCTGCAGGGCCGTCTCGCTCACGAAGGCACGAATGAGGTGATCATCGGTAACGGTGTTGCCCAGCAGTACGAGGGCCTGGCCGTCGGACGCATCGTCCGCTGGGGCTCTAACGACTGGCACATCGTCGGCCGTTTCTCCGACCGTGGCGGAATTGCAGAATCCGAAGTCTGGGCGGATGCGGCCCTCGTACAACAGGTGTTCAATCGCGGCGCAAGCTATCAATCTGCGCGCGTCAGGCTCACGAGTGTGGCCGCCTTCCAGGCTTTCAAGGATGCACTCGATCGCGACCCGCGCGTGAACTTGCGGGTCGAGCGTGAAACGGTATTCTACGCCGAACAACAACAGTTGATGCAGAAGCTCGTGTCCGGCTTGGGCTGGACGCTTGCGACAATGATGGGGCTCGGGGCCATACTCGCTGCGCTCAATACCATGTACAACGCCGTGGCGAGCCGCGTGCGCGAGATCGCGACTCTGAGGGCCATGGGGTTCGGTGCCGCACCAGTCATCGCATCGGTGCTGATCGAGTCACTCGTTCTCGGTGCAGTCGGCGGCCTGTTAGGCGGAGTACTGGCCTATCTGTTGCTGAATGGCATGCGCAGCTCGACGCTCAATTTTCAGACCTTCAGCCAGATGACTTACGCGTTTACCGTGACGCCGCGGCTCTTGCTGACAGGCATCGTCTATGGCCTCGTACTAACATTCCTTGCCGGCCTGCTGCCGGGCATTCGCGCGGCGCGTACCCCGATCACGACCGGACTGCGCGAGCTTTAGGCCCTATAATATCGGCATGCGGATCGCACGCCCCATGCTGCTCGTCACTACACCGATCGGTGTGGTCTGGGGCATTGTCGAAGCATCTCGATTTCACTGGTGGCTGGGTGTCTTGATGACCGTATTGATGGGCGTCATCGGCGCATTCGTAGTGATGACGATA
>JAGRJB010000398.1 GCA_020442965.1 Pseudomonadales bacterium | reverse complement strand
GACGCGCGGAAGTTGATGTCGTCCGTGTCATTCTCGAGCTTGGATAGAGTGTACGCGAAGCGCAAGCCATAGCGATCAGCGCCACGATCCTTGTTGAGCTGAAGAGTCATCGCCCGGTAGTTGGAGCGGCCGCCGGTATCGGAAATGGTGATCTGGCGTGCACCGCCCGGTGGAATTCCCCCTGTTAGTGTCGCAGTCGGGCGAGTGGCATCCGCCGCGGTTTGGGTGCGCGCGAGACCGAGTCGTTCAGCCAACGCAAGCCGCGCCGCCGGATCCGTGATTGCCCGCAACTCAGCGATAGTCGCACTATTGAGTGCAGCAAGATCTGGTACAAAAGGCGCAGGCGCGTTCAAATCGATCAGGCGCACGAGATCGCGCGTGCGGTTGTAGATGAGGTCGAGCGATCCGCTCAGCGTACCGCTGAACTGATACTGATAGCCGGCAGACAACTGCAGGCTGCGCGGATTGTCATAGCCGTTGGGGTTCAATATGCGAATTTCATTCGCGATGTTGCTGCCGCGTAGCGCTTGCACGGCTGCGGCGCTCGGACAGCCGGCCACGACATTGCCGACGCAACGTGGATTGACGGTCAGGTTGCCATCGAACGTCACGCGTGCGAGATCCGAATCGGCGGGAAGTATGCCACGCGCTAGCAACTCTTGCAGCTGCGACCGTAGGCCCGTCGACGTTGAATTGCGTTGCAGCGCATCCGATATCACACTATATAACAACTTGTCGTAGAACAGGCCGGCGCCTGCGCGTACCGCGGATCGTTCGTTCGGGCGCCAATTCAGCGCGAGCCGGGGAGCGACATTGTCGCGGTCACCGGAAACGTTACCAAGTTGGGTGAGCGAATCATAGTCGTAGCGAAGTCCTGCTGTCAGCGTGAGATCGGAGCGCAGCCGCCATTCGTCCTCGACGAACAGGGCCGTCAGTGTCTGGCGTTTGCCGAACCCGGCTGGCCGCAGTTCGACAGCGTAGTCTTCGACGCGCGGATTCAGCGCAAAGATATCGGCGGTACTCAGCTCGAGGCCGAGATTGCTTGCACGTAGCTGGGTCAGCTGTGCCGGAGTCAGACTGACTGAGTAGTTGCCGGCCGGGTTGCCGCCGCCGCGTAGTGCAAAACCCGCGCTCAGGATATCGACTCCACCGTGCAGGTTGTGCTTGCCGAGATCGATACTAACAGTGTGCTTGGTTTGCCACGTTCGCTCGGTATCGTCGAACACGAATCCGGGATTGCCAAGAATTGCGATTGGCAGCCCGGTCGCGTCGAGCACTGTCACCTGCGGTCCGGCCGCGCGTGGCGTGGCGTAGTTCCAGTCGAATCGGCTCCATTGCACGCTGCCCTGGTAGCGCCATCCTGCACCGTCGTAGCTCAGGGTGCTCGCGACGAGCGACGAGATGCGGTCCTGATCGGAGCCAGCACTCGGGAATTGCACGTTGCCGCCGCCGAGTGCGCCGCCGGGTCGCTCGATCGAGACGCGGCCGTGATTGGCGCGCACGGTGAGTTGCCAGCTATCGCTGAACCGGTGATCGAGGCGGGCCGATGACAGTAAAAAGGAATTGTTGCCTGTGACGTTCGCCGGTGCCGTGAGTAAGGGTGAGTTGATCACCTGCACATTGCGGTCGCGAGTCGATTCTACGTCCAGATGGATGAACGTACGGTCGACGCTGATGGGTCCACCGACAGCGACTCCCAGCTGCCGTCGTTCGAAACTCTCGCCAACCGCATTGCCCGATAAATCGCGCCCGGCGAACGGCGATTCTGCATCCCACGGCCGTCCGGGTCGTGACAGGAGATATGCCTCGCCGCTCCATTGGTTGGTGCCGCCACGCGAGGTGTAGTTGACTACACCGTTGGCGGTGCGGCCAAACTCGGTGGAATAGTTGTTAGCGAGTACCGTCACGTCACGGACTGCGCCGAGTGGCACCGGGAATTTGGGGCCACCCAGGAAGTTCTCGTTGTTATCGAGCCCGTCGAGCGAATAATTGACGAACAAAGCGTTCGCGCCGTTGATGGAAATGACTGGCGCTTCCGGGAAGAAACCCGTGGACGGCACCACATTCGGCAAACGCGCGAGCGCACGGATCACATCGCGTCCCTCGATCGGTAGCCCAGCCAGATCGGCTTCGTCGAGCGTCGCTGAGACTTCGGCGTTCACCGTATTGATGCCCGTGACCACACGCCGCGCAATCACCTGTACTTCTGTCGGGCGAACGTCCGGATCACCGGTACCCACAACGAGATTGACGGTGCGGACGAAATTCGCGCGTAGCTGCAATGCGCTCGTGCTGCTCGCCGTTCCGTCAGTCGCCCGCGTCGACACGATCCAGTGACCGGTGGTTGGCAGCCCGTCGAAACGCGCTTGGCCGAAGTCGTCCGTTTGCTTCGTCAGCGTGACGCCGAGTGCCCGATTGCGTACCTCGATGACCTGCTTGGCGAGCGCCGCGCCGCTGTCAGCGCTCGTGACTGCTACTTGAATCCCCGCCTGCTGCGCGAACGCTGCTGGTGCGGCGAGGGTGCACAGAACCGCCAGGGTGGGGCATAGAACGAGGCGGCCGAGGCGATTGTATTGGTGTTGGTAGTCGGCAGGCATTGGCGAGTAGACCCTGATCGCCCGCATCTTATTGCAGGCACGCAGCCTGCGCCCACTCAAATCCACCCGGGCGGCGTCACCGCCATCGTATCAGGATCGCAGCACAACCTCTTCCGGGCGATTGACGAAATATCCCTGGATAAACTGGACCCCGAGTTGCCACAGTACCGCCATGGTATTGGCATCTTCGACACGTTCTGCGATCGTCTCGATCTTGTGTTTGGTCGCGAGTGCGACCAGTTCTTTCACCTGCTGTTGCAGCTCGAAATTGCCGGCCAGCGTCTGCATCAGCGCACCGTCTATCTTGATGAAATCGAGCGGTAACGACTCGAGCAGCTGCTTTGGATTGCGACCGGATCCGAAGCGTTCGAGTGCGACGCGATACCCGGCGCTGCGCAATTGTGGATACAGCCTCATGAGCGGCTCCGAGTAGCTCTCCGCGATTTCTTCGGTGACTTGAAAGCATATCCGGTTCTGTTGATCGGGCTGCGCTTTGGTCTGGTTGGCGAGCCAGCTCACGAAGCCATCGTCCAACACTGAATCGCGCGACAGGCGCACGAACAGACAACCCGGCGCGCGCTGTGCGGCGAAGGACAATGATGCTCCGATAACCCATCGGTCGATGTTCTTGAGCAGATCATTGCGCGCCGCAGCCGCCATGAATTCGGCCGGCAGCACTTCTTTGCCCTGGTGA
>JAGRJB010000397.1 GCA_020442965.1 Pseudomonadales bacterium | reverse complement strand
GTCGGACTGTTCGGCACTGTGTGGGGCATTTACCACGCGCTCGTGGCGATCGGCGTCAGCGGCCAGGCGAGCATCGACAAGGTCGCAGGGCCGGTCGGTGAGGCGCTGATCATGACCGCGCTTGGTCTGTTTGCCGCTGTGCCGGCGGTGTTGGGCTACAACTGGCTCATTGGCCGCAACAAGAGCTGCCTCGAGGGTGTGCGGAACTTTACATCCGATGTGCATGCCTATCTGGTGAGCGGTTCACGCGTGGCGCAGCCAGCGGTGGGTACACCGTCGCCTGCGATCAAAAAGTAGACGGCGTCGAAGACTGAGGGAAAGCAGACCATGGCTATGACTTTCGGTTCTTCCGAAGACGAAGCGCAAACGATGTCGTCGATCAACACGACGCCGCTCGTCGACGTCATGTTGGTGCTGCTGATCATCTTTCTGATCACCGTCCCCGTGATCACCAAGACGGTCAAGGTCGACTTGCCCAAAGCAGTCAATATTCCGACGGTGACCAAGCCGGAAAACATCACGGTTGCGGTGGATGCCGCCGGCAATGTTTACTGGAACGACGGTAAGTTGAGTGGCAAGGACGCTTTGCTCGAGCGGATCAAGTCCGTTGCGGTGCTGCAGCCACAGCCGGAGATTCATATCCGAGCTGACAAAAATACGCGCTGGGAAAATGTCGGTCGCGTGATCTACAACATCCAGCGCGGCGGTGTAGTCAAAGTGTCGTTCGTCACCGAGCCGGACCGTGGCGTCCGTGGCTTCCGCTAGAGGATAGTCATTATGGGAATGAGTGTAGGTTCTGGAGGCGAGGGCGAAGCGATGGTGGAAATGAACACCACGCCGCTCATCGACGTGTTGCTGGTGTTGCTCATCATGCTCATCATCACAATCCCGATCATGACGCATGGCACCAAGCTCGACATGCCGCAGCCGAACAACGCACCGCCGCCGGCCGTGCGACCGGAAGTGGTGGATATCGAGATCGACTATGACGGTACGATCGTCTGGAACGGAACGGTGGTCAGCGGCATCCCGCAGCTGGAGCGGTATTTTCAGCAGGAAGCGCAGAAACCAGTGCAGCCAGAGCTGCATTTGCGGCCTGATCGACGCGCAAAGTATGAGACGGTAGCCTTGGTGCTGGCCGCTGCCCAACGCCGTGGCATGCAGAAGATGGGGTTCGTCAATACATCGGAATTCCGGGATTAGGCCCGGAATTCAGCCCCTTCAGCAGCTTTTTTGCGTAGCTTCAGGCTGCGTTTGGTTTGGCTGCTGTATCGTGACATTCGTCGACAGTTTCGTTGATTGAGGAAGCTCCATGACCATGAGGAAGATCTCACCCCGTATCGTCACCGCTTTTGCGCTGACCGCCATGATGTTCCTAGGCAGCTTTGCGAGCGCTCCCGCGTTTGCACAGAAGGCGGCCAAAGGGCAGTCGATCAGCAAGGCGGTCGCCAAAGAAATGAAGGCGGCCCAGGATGCGCTCAATGCCAAGCAGTGGGATACCGCGCTCGCCAAGTTGCAAGAGGCCAGCGCCAAGTCTGGCAAGACACCATTCGATCAGCACATGATCAATGAGTTCCAAGGGTTCGCGTACGTGCGCAAGGGCAACTACGCTGAGGCGGCACGTGAGCTGGAAGCTGGCCTCAATTCCGGCTTTCTCGACTCAGGGGAGGTGCCAACCCGCGTAAAAGCGCTGGCGCAGCTCAACTATCAGACCAAGAACTATGCCAAGGCGATCGAGTATGGCCAGCGTGCCATCAGCAATGGCTGGGCGGATGAAGATATCTACACGCTCGTCGCGCAGGCTAAATACGTTACGAACGACTTCAAAGGTACGTACAAGTTCGTGAACGATTGGGTCAGTGGCCAGCAGAACCGCGGCCAGACCCCGAAGGAACAGTCCTTACAGCTGATGCTCAGTTCCTGCATCAAGCTGGACGATTCCGAGTGCACGAGCGATTCTCTCGAGAAACTCGTCACCTACTACCCAAAGCCGGAGTATTGGCAGAATCTCCTCACGACCCTGTTGCGGGACCGCGGAAACTCTGAGCGCCAGACGCTCAACGTGTTCCGGCTGGCAGACGACGTCGACGCGATTCGAGGTGGCGACGACTACATTGAAATGGCACAGCTCGCGATGGAGCAAGGCTTGCCGGGTGAGGCGCAGTCCGTTTTGCAGCACGCGATGGACAAGAAGCTTTTCAAGGAGCAGCGTGACCTGGAAAAGGCGCAGCGTTTGTTCGACTCGGCCAAGAAGCAGGCTACCGACGACCGAGCCACACTCGCGACTCAGGCGAAGGGTGCCAAGACTGGCGATGCCCAAGTGCGGCTTGGCTACGCATACATGAGCTACGGTATGTATCCAGAGGCTATCGCCGCAATTAGTGCGGGCCTGGCCAAAGGTCAGGTCAAGAATGTTGACGAGGCCAATCTCATGCTCGGTGTCGCCAACCTCAAGGCCGGCAACAAGGACGCTGCCAAGAAGGCCTTCGCTGAGGTCAAGACGGACCCCAAAATGAGTCGCCTTGCGTCGCTCTGGAAGCTGCACAGCGCGAGCAGCTGAAGCAGAACTCGTTCGTTAGTTCGCAACGCCAGCGGTGGCCTGAGGCTGCCGCTGGCTTTTGTTTGGTCAACTTCCTGGATCCCCGGATCGGGCCGGACAATGGCCGCCGTTGCAACCACCCGTGGAAAGGTCGGTAGCCTGGTACCAAAATGGAGGTCCTTGCGCCCGCGGCCACCGCTCACCGAATGAAACCCTGTCACTCATGTATAGGCGGACGAGGGCGGCACCCGGAAGCCGATATCTCGCATGCCGTATCGTGACCGAATCTGCCTCGACGGCTCTCAGCTTTCGACTGCGGCGATCGCTTCTTCCATCGAAGGCGCAGTCCGGCCGGACAATTCCTGCAGCTCTGCGGACACCGTGCGCAAAACCCGATCGATGTAGTCGGCGCGTCGCTGCTCACGTTGCGCCTCAGCCTTTGCATCGGGTTCATAGTCATCCACGGCGCTCTTCTTCAACACACGCTCCTTCTCCAGCAAGCGCTCGACCGTGTCGAGTCGATCGCGTGTGACCGAGAGTTCCTCGCAGAGCGTCAGTGTGATCCACAGAATCTTGTCGATTGCGGGATCACTGAAGTACTGCGGTCGCTTACCCTTGGCAACGCGCGCAATTCGCGGTCGGGCCGCTGCAGAAGGCGACTCCGTGGCAGTGACGCGATGTCTGGCAGTGTGCTTGCGAGCGGGCCGGCTGGTGGCATTGCGCGTCTTGCCGCCGGACGGGATGGGCTTCTTCGGTTTGCTTGCCATAGTGTTATTTCAGTCGTTCCTCAGTATCGGCCGCGTTCAACGCTGGGCCATGAGAATATTCCAGACCGTTTCGCTCGAGTAAAGGCGTTGCTCTGGCCCACGTTCGGTACGCTGCTTGACGAGGCTTGGACTGCGAAAGCCAGAATTGCGCGCGAGTGCGGCCAGATCGACGTTGGTCATGTACGCGCCGAATGTTTCGTTGTTGTTATAGGTTTCCCAATTGAACAAGAACTTCTCGAGTGCCGTCGTGCCACGCGGTATCTCCAAATGCAGCATGATGCCGCCGGGCGCGAGCAGTCGATGACACTCTCTGAAGATTCTGTCGAGTGCGCTTCTCGAGGTCTCGTGCAACATGATGTGCGAGACGACCAGGTCGAAACTGCCAGTCGCGAACGCCGTGCGTTCCGCGTTGGCTTGTGAGAAATGCACCGCGGCGCCAAGGGCGCGCGCGCGTGCATGCGCATAGCGGAGCACCGGCGCCGCCACGTCGATCGCATGAACTTCGGCCGCGGGATACGCATCGATCCAGGGCAGCGTACTGTTGCCGATAGCGCACCCCATGTCGAGGATGCGTGCCGGTTTGCGATCGGGCCACTGTGTCGCGAAGTACCCCGTTAGAAGCTCGCCCATGAACGCATTGCGGGGGCCGAGCGTACCGTTGAGATAGATGTTGAGCGCACGGTCGTAAATCGCACCGGCCGCGACATCATCGTCTGCATAATCGGTGTGGTAGCCGCCAGGCTGCAGGTGGATGTCGACTGCGGTGTGGTAGCGCGGGACTACCAGGCTGGGGTCGAGACGCAGTGACCCTGACCTCTTCAGCTGTCGAGTACCACCTCGGGAGGTCCGCGATCGCTCGATGAGTTGGGGCCATTCGCGCTCGGTAGGGTCTATTACCGCTTCCCCCATCAATTCCTGGCTGCGCCGCTGCATTGCACTCCAGAACTGGTAGTAAGGATCCGCTTCCATCGCGCGACGTACATCGTGTTCATCACGCGGCGCATGGCCCTGTGCAGCCTCGAATTTCAACTTTGCGCGTCGCTCATACGCAATTTTGTTGCCAGGCACGACGTTGGCGGCAAGATGACCCCGAAAAGCGGTAACGAAGGCCTGGCGCGCCGCTTCGTCGTGATTTGGCCGTGGCAGCATCGCATGCCGTTCCAGCGACTTTGTGGCTATCTGCATCACTTTTCACCAATCAGGATCTTCCAGACGAAACTCTCCGAGTAGTTGGTTTGTTCGACATCGTAGCCCGGTGAGTAGTGGTCGACGTAGGTCTTGTCGGAC
>JAGRJB010000396.1 GCA_020442965.1 Pseudomonadales bacterium | reverse complement strand
CTGTAGCGGCAGCCCAACCGATCACCGGCGGAATCGCACCGGCTGCGCCACCGATCACGATGTTCTGTGGCGTCGCGCGCTTGAGAAATGCAGTGTAGATAACGGCGTAGCCGATCAGGGATGCCGCGGTAAGGATCGCGGTCAACGGATTGACTAGCTCCCACAACAGCAACATCGAAGCCGCGCCGAGAATCGCGGCGAAGGTCAGCGCGCTGCGTGCCGAGAGTTTCCCGGTCGGTAGCGGTCGGCCGCGGGTACGCGACATCTGCATGTCGATGCGCTCGTCCAGCACATGATTGATAGCGGCAGCGCAGGCCGCCGCAAGAGCGATGCCCAAGTTGCCGATCAGTAGCGGTTCGAGCGGTGGCCAACCCGGACTTGCGAGCAAGGTGCCCACGATCGAAGTGAACACGATCAACACGACAACCCGCGGCTTGGTCAGTTCGTAGTAGCTGCGCCAGGAAACGCTGGAGCGCGGTATGCTCAGGGTGGGTTGGGGCGTGGACACGGCAGGTCTGACGGGCAAGAAGGGCCGTCAAGGTTAGCAGATCAGGCGCTCGCGCTCATCCGGAGCTGACGGGCCGGACGGGACGCAGGGCCCGCATCAGCATCACCATCGCGATCAGGAGCAGCGCAGCTCCAGCGTTGTGTGCAGCCGCCAAGGTGAGCGGAAACGTCTTCAGAACCATCGTCGTGGCGATTGCAATTTGTACGGCGAGCGCCCCCAGCACAAAGAGTGCCGCATGGCGCGTTGCGGCGTGCCTCAGCCGGATCGCCGCCAATGCCGCGAGCGTGAGCAGTAGCGTCGCGACGACCGCGCCCAGCCGATGGGTAAAGTGGATGGCCACCCGTGCGGGGTGATCGAGCACGCCGCCGGCATAATTGATGTCGAGCCCGCGCCAGAGCACGAACGCGTCGCGATAGTCAGCCTCCGGGACCCACTCGTTCTGACATCTTGGGAGATCCGGGCATGCCATCGCGGCGTAGTTGGTGCTGGTCCAGCCGCCGAGCAAAATCTGCATGGCCAAAGCGACAAACGCGATCGTAGCAAGCCCGCGGGCGCGTTGCAGCGACGCGGCCGGTGCGCGCCATGGCGTTGCGTCGCGCGCGTCGTTCGCATCGCGTGCGGTGCGCGCACGCATCGTGAGCCACAGCCACACTAATAATCCCAGCGTGGTCAATCCACCGATCAAATGCCCCGTCACGATCAGAGGCTTCAGCAGCCAGGTCACGGTCAGCATGCCAAGCACGCCTTGTGAGACGACCGTGACAAGCAACAGCGCCGCAAACGGTAAGCTAACAAGCTGTGCTCGACGCGCCACAACCGCCAGTGCAGCGATCAGTACGATCACGAATCCGAGTGTGGTCGCCGCATATCGATGGATCATCTCGATCCAGGCCTTGCGGGATTCAAAAGTCGATCCTGGCCACGCGGACTGCACATGCTCGACGTTGGCGGCCGCACCCGCGGGCGTCAGATGGCCATAACAACCCGGCCAATCGGGACAGCCCAGCCCCGCGTCGGACAGGCGCGTGTAGGCACCCAGTACAACCACAGCGAAGCACAGCACGACGCCGAATAGCGCCAGTCGTCGAATCCAGATTGCCTGTGACATGATCGTAACTACCTGGTTAGCCGACTTGCGACAGCTTGAGCAACTGCTTGAGATCTGTCTGCAAGTCCTTGGGGTTCTCGCGGGCGTCGTGGCGCATCATCAGATTGCCGAGCGGATCCACAATGTAGAGCGCGTGCGTCTGGTCACCTGCTGGAAAAGCGCCGAGCAAGGTCTGGCCGGCCGCATCGCTGGCGTCAACCACGAGCAGGCCAGCCTGCTCCGTCGACAGATAGTCATTGTCGCAGCAGTTGCCAGTTGCCAGGAGAATCCGTTGTACGCGTGGCATTTCATTGGCCAGCGTCAGGCGTGTCTGCCGGACCGCCACGAGTGCCGCCCGACAATCCGCATCGCAGCTACCGTCGGCGATATGCACCACGGACCATTTGCCGCCGAACAGGGCACCGCTGCCAGTTGCAGCACCAGCGGCGTTGCGCAGCATCACTTCGGGCAATGGGACCGCGGGCGAGATCAGTTCGCCCTTGTTAGTGCTATCTGTCGGCCGCCACAGTTCGCCGTAGTAGAGCGCAAACGAAATGGCGAG
>JAGRJB010000395.1 GCA_020442965.1 Pseudomonadales bacterium | reverse complement strand
AGCTGAACATCTTCATCAAGAAGAAGGATCCTGAGTTCTTTGAGTCAGTCGTACGTCCTTATTTGGAGAACAAAAAGGAAAAGCAACTGGTCGACCATTGGTTGCTGGAACGCGACTTGACACCTTGGACCGATATGTGGCGTTATGCCAACTTGAACGCGTTCGAGAAAGACCGGTCGGCTATTCGAGGCGGGCGCAGAAGTATCCGCCGTACTGGTGGGCGCGCCAGTCGCGCAGCAACGCGCACTCGCGGCGTACGGCAGACACCTCGGGACAGCGTATCAGTTATTAGACGACGTGCTCGACTACAAATCCGATCCTGCCACGCGCGGCAAGAACCTGGGTGACGACCTCGCCGAGGGCAAACCGACCTTGCCGTTGATCCACGCACTGCGCAATGGCGATGACGAACAGCGGGCAACCATCCGGCTCGCTATCGAACAGGGCGGACTGGCGCAACTCGGGCCGATCGTCGTGGCAATCGAATGCACCGGCGGACTCGAGTACACGGCTGAGCTCGCCCGCTGCGAGACTGAGGCTGCGCTCGCGGCGCTGGATGCCCTGCCAGAGTCACTATTTCGCAAGGCATTGGTGGATCTCGCCCAGTTCGCGCTCAATCGGTCCAATTGAGTTCGCAGACCACGTGGCACCGCTATGCTGCGCCGCAACTTGCCTCTTGCAACGGTCGGCGTAGCGTAAGCAGTGCAAGTCTGCGCAAGGGCGCACAGTGTCAAACAACGCTCTCTGTCAAGTAACGAGGAGTAGCCCACATGAGATCAGTAGTACCGGCGACACTCGTCATCGCAGCCTTGTTTGCGGCGGGCTGCTCTAAACAGCCGGCAGAGATCCCGGCAGAGCGCTTGGCGGGACTCGAGACGGCCTTCAACAGCGATGACCTGGCCGCGTGTGTCGCGCTTTATACCGATGATGCCGAGATCATTGCCGAGGACTCGCCGGCCGTGCGCGGGCATCGGGCGATCGAAGAGTACTTCAAGGATCAGATCGCGCGCGAGATTTCGCTCGACACCGTAACCACCTTCACTGAGGTGTCGGGTGACCTCGGGGTCGAGCAAGGAACCTATCGCGTACGCAATGTGCGCATCGGTGCGGACGTCGAGTATGGTGAGTACCTCAATGTCTGGCGTCGTGGCAAGGACGGCGTCTGGAAGATTTTTCGCACCATGCAGAACGTGACTCTGGCGCAGCAAACCAGCGTATCAGTCAGTCCTGCCGAATAAGACCGATCAGGAGTTGGTTATGGCGAACAACACTAACAAACAACATGAAACCATGGTCAAGTGGCTACGGGATTTGCACGCGACAGAGCGCGGCGCCGCCGACACACTCGATCGACTCGCGGAGCGACTTGGCCGGCACCCGCAGCTCGTGACGCGGCTGCAGCAGCATTGGCGCGAAAAAGAGGAACAGATCAGAGCAATCGAGGCCAACCTCAAGCGTCTGAACGCTGATCCGTCGCGCGTCAAGGATACGGCCACGCGTTTCAAGAGCTTGATGGATACATTCGCCACAGTCGTCGCGTCGGATGAACCCGTCAAAGATTGCCTGACGCTCTATGCGCTCAAGCACTATGAAATCGCGTCCTATATCGCGCTCGCGACCGCCGCTCGGGAGCTTTCGGATGCAGAGATCACGAGCATGTGCGAGCGACACCTCGAGCAGGACCGTGCAATGACCGAATTCCTCGGCACTCAGCTGGCGGAGGTCACCCTGGACAATCTGCGCCCGTAGGACGGCGGCGCTCCAGGGGCCTTGGGCGCCCCCAAGACTCCGACGATCGTGCGGGTTGTGTGGCTGAGCACCGTTTGAATCGCCGTGCTCGAATCGGTATGCTGCGCAGCCCACTCTGGGGAGGCTCTTGGGCCTGGTGGCCGGATTTCGGGGTGTAGCTCAGCCTGGTCGAGCACTACGTTCGGGACGTAGGAGTCGAAGGTTCAAATCCTTTCACCCCGACCAATAGAGGCTGGGTCCGTTCCGGACACGTCCGCCGACGGCAAGATGGTCAGCGCTGGCGCCCGCCATACGAAGTCGGTCGCCTTGACGCTGACGATCGGCAGACATCGTGCAAGCGATGATTGCAGACATGAGTCCGCGTAACGCCGCGGTCGAGACTCACGCTGCGCTACAACACCAGCGTCTACCTACCAGACGCGCGCGTTCGCTGCGCTCCTGGCAGGTTCGTGCATGCCGCATCAGTCCAGCGGGCCGATCAAGGCCACACGACGGGATCAATCTAGCGAGGCCGCAACCCTGCTCGCGTGGCAAGATTGCTCCCCCAATCATTCTAAAGCTGGCATCCATGGAACTGACCAATCTCGAGACCTTCCCCGGCAAGACCATCGTTCGCCACCTCGGCCTGGTGCAGGGCTCGACTGTGCGCAGCAAGCATGTTGGCAAGGACTTCATGGCCGGGCTCAAGAATTTTGTTGGTGGCGAACTCAAGGGTTATACGGAACTCTTGAACGAATCGCGCAACGAGGCCATCGCGAGAATGGTCGCGCAGGCGCGTGCTGCTGGCGGCAATGCGGTCGTCAACGTGCGCTTTTCCACCTCGAATATCGCGGCGGGCGCCGCCGAAGTCATGGCGTACGGTACCGCGGTGGAAATCCGCTGATCATGGAACTGCTGTTTCAGTTAGGCATCATTTCCTTGCTGCTGCTCATCGGCTGGTCGATTGGCGGTGCAACGGAGAGGCGTCACTTCAGGTCGTTAGTCAAGCGCGAGGCGCAATTGCGGGATATTCTCGTATTCAACGAGCGCCGACCGCCGCAGGATCAGGCATTTGGTCAGGCAGCGCTCGTCATGGGCTCGGTTGTCATCGGCGAAGACTATTTCAAGCGCTTTGCAGCAACGCTTCGCAGCCTGTTCGGCGGCACGCTGCGTATGTACGAATCGGTCATGGATCGCGGCCGACGCGAGGCGATCGTGCGCATGAAAGCGGCGGCACGTCGTCAGGGCGCCACCATGGTTTTCAACGTGCGTTTCGAGACATCGTCGCTGTCGGCGGATGCCGGCCAACGCTCCAGTGTGTTTTCCGCCGAGTTCATCGCTTACGGTACGGCACTCAAACCCCGCTAGGCCATGAGCTACGAGAACCCAGAGGTTCCGCACGATGTCAACGTCGCGCCTGGCAACCATCTGATCGAGTTTCTGCGTCTCGCCGCAGCGTTGGTCTTGCTGGTACTGCTTGCTGCGGCAGTGCTCTATCTGGCCGGCGGTCAGCTCGCGCGATTCATTCCGTTCGCGACTGAGCAGCGCTGGGTTGGCGATCGCGTCATAGGGGTCAAGATTGAACGCAACGACAGCGACGTGCGCCTCAATCAATATTTGCAGCAGGTCACGGACTCGCTGTCCCTCGTTATGCACTTGCCTGACGGGATGCGGATTCGCGTACATGTGATCTCGATGAAAACTCCGAACGCGTTTGCGACTCTTGGCGGCCATATCGTCCTCACGCGTGAGCTCTTCGACTTGATGCCGAGCGAGAACGCGCTCGCCATGGTGATCGCGCATGAGATTGCACACGTGAAGCACCGTGACCCGATCAGCGCGTTGGGTGGGACCGCATCCCTTGGGCTATTGCTCGCTGTCATCGGCGGCGACGCCAGCAGTCTCGCGCCACAGGTGGCAATGCTCGTGCAACGGGGCTATACGCGCGAAGCGGAGCGTCGCGCAGACCTTGATGCCATTGCGGCGTTGCAAGCGCGGTATGGGCATGCCGGTGGCGCAGCCGCCGTATTCGAATTGCTCGCCGCGACGCACGCGGACGAACACGTAGGTGTCCCAACGCTGCTGTCGACGCATCCGACCGACGCAGAGCGCATCGGGATCCTCAAGGGGGCGGCACGAGATTGGCGAGCCGAAAACGCGCCGTTGGTTCCGCTGGGTCCGTAGCGCGTCAGATCCAGCGACGACGTATTGTGCGGAAAGACTTGCACCGCGGCCCGAGATGAACTAAACCAATCGCCACGCAGTCGAATTCACATGATCTCGAACGAAGTTAAATTGGCCATTGGCGGCACTGCAATCCTCGTGATTGCCGCGGGCGGCTATTGGTATTGGCTATCGACGCGGCCTGCGCCGCACGCCATTGACGCGCAACCGCCGGTGGTCGCAGAGCAGGTGCCGACTGCTCCGCAGCCCCAGTTCCCGGTCGCGGCGGAATCCGATGACGCGAGTCGCGAGCCCTTGCCGCCACTAGCCAGTAGTGACACGGCATTCGGTGCGGCACTTGAATCGGTGATACCAAGCAGCCGGGACCGACAATTGCTGCAGCCCGACAACGCAATTCAGCGCTGGGTCGTATCGATCGACGCTCTTGCCAAAGGCAGCATGTCACAGCGGCTGCGGCCGGTGAGTCGATTCAACGACGCATTCATCGCGGACGCCGTGCCCGACCAGGCAGACGAATATCTGCTCTCCCCAGCTAACTACAAGCGCTACGAACCGATCTTGTCGCTCGCCGAAAGAGTCGATCTCGACGCCGCCGTGGCGGCATACCGGCGCTTCTACCCGCTCTTTCAGCAAGCGTACACCGACGTTATCGATCCCAAAGGTTACTTCAATGATCGTCTGATTGCGGTGATCGATCATTTGCTGGCAACCCGAGACGTGACAGCGGGGGTGCGGTTGGTGCGACCGAGCGTGATGTATCAGTTTTCCGACCCTGCTCTCGAGTCCATGTCGGTAGGCCAGAAGGCCATGGTACGCATGGGACCTGAGAACGCGCAGCGTGTGAAAGCGCTGCTGCGGACACTGCGGACTAAGCTCGCTCAGAATCCCTGACCTGGCGGACCGCCGCGACTGTCGTCAGATTGGGCTGGCCTCACCCGTGAGGCGGTATTGAAAACACGACTCAGTCAGCGCGCGCCCGCCTGCGACGGCAGACGCGCGCTGCTCGTGTTACTTCCGCTTGATCTCAAGAGGCGAGGTCAATTCAACCGATACCAACGTGCCCGCCGCGAGGGAAACGTCGCCACCGGTCTTTTTCGCGGCGAGCGCCCCCGCCGCGCCACCGAGAATGCCACCGATGATCTTGCCCTTATCGTCGTGGTCGATCTGGTGCCCGATCACCGCGCCGGCAACTGCGCCACCTGCGATCTTGGCCGCGTCACGGCCCTTGTCGCTCTTACCAACCTGCTCCAGGTTGGCGTTGAACGTCAATGGCGGACCGCGGCCGACGTCGAGCTGATCGAAAACGATCCCGAGAGTGGGCGTGCCGCCGATCGTCTTACTACCCGAGATGACGTGGGTCACGGAACCCTGCACCGGCGTGCCCGCTGCAAGCGCCGTGCGGCCATCGACGATCACGTCAGCGGCCAGACGCCCATCCACGCGATCGCCGACCGTCGCGGTCTTCGAACTGACCGCGTTCACTAACTCGATCGACAGTGACGTTCCCCTCGCAACGACCAGCGGCGCGACGGGAGCCGGTGGTGGTGCAGGATCCGCCACTCGAGCCGTTTGCTTGACCGGCTTTGCCGCGGCGACTTGCGGCGCCCGACGAGCCGCTTTCTTCTCGGCAGCTAGCGCCGCCTCACGGCGCGCCAGATCAGCTTCCTGCTCTTTGGCGGCGAGCGCCGCTTCGCGCTCAGCGAGAGCCGATTCCTTGGCGGCCAAGTCAGCCGCCGCGCGCTCGTTCGCCGCGCTCGTCGACTCTGCCGCCGCGTTGGTTGCAGCGTCAGCCGCGGATGCGCCCATGTCTTGCCCTTGCGCAGCGGTATCGGATGTCTGAGGCGCCTCTGGTGCCGCAGATTTCCCGCAGGCAGACAGCGCGAGCGCCAGGCCTAAACAAACCGCGATCCGAAGGGAGCTGACGCCGCTCTTTTCCGCTAAGTGAAATCGTTCCATGTGCCATTGACCTCCAGAAGTTGGGCGCAACCTAGGCATTATGCACGACAATGCACATCACCGATGCATTGTCTGCCCTAACAGACGCGTTTGGACGGTCCGTACGGAGAGAAGGTGCGGTTCGCGCCGCGGCCACCCCTATTCGACTTCAGACTGCGACGTAAATCACAGACAGCGGTGCGGATAGTTAGTTCCGACTGGCTGGAGCGGACTGGTACCTGAATGCAAGCTGACTGACCGCCAGACGCCAGCTGAGCCCGATGGCAAGCCGAACCTTTGGCTAGGTTAAGATGCGGACTCATGGAGTCACGTTCTCATGAAAGGCAGTTCTGGTACATCGGCCTTGTCGCTTGGTCCGCCTTCATTCTCGCGGTAACGCTCTATCCCTATGACTTTTCGACGGCGTCGTACGTCGTTCATTACCCGGATCTGGAACAACGCGCGCGCCCGGCCTGGTCCACGGTGCTGGACTTCCCCCTGAACCTGCTCTTTTTCGTGCCGATCGGCGTGGCCGTACGCGGTTTGCTGGGCAGCGGTCGCAAGTCCGGTCTCTCACTCGTCGCGGCGGGAGTACTTGGCTTCGCCCTATCGGCGGTCGTCGAGTCGCTGCAGCTCGAGCTGCCCTCACGTGTTTCCTCGACGCTCGACCTGCTTTCGAACACGGCAGGGGCGATGCTCGGAGCAGCCGTATTTGCTCTGGTCGATCGATGGACCCGCGAGGCCGTTGCCTCAAGTTACCAGGCAATCGAACGGACTTGCCTGCGCCTGCCCGTGTGGTTGCCGGCAATCAGTTATTTGTTAGTAGCGCTGGTCGTAGCGGCATGGCTACAGCGACAAACTGCGCTTGCTGGGTGGGACCCCACACTGCCGTTGGTATTCGCGGATGAGGCCACGGGCGATCGCCCGTGGCGCGGCGAGCTGGCGATCGTGGAAGTCGCGGCGAAGGCCACCGATCTGCAGCGTGTACCGATCGCTGCCGACACGGCTTTGGCCACGCTGCTTCCCGGAGCGTCCATTTTCCGCTTTGCCAATCCTTTCGATGCGAGCAACTCGACCCACGACACGCGGGCGTCTCCGAAGCTGCTAGCCGCAGACGGACAGGCAATCAGTACCGCGATCAGTGCCAGTGGTCAATTGACGATTCGCATCCTGGCGCGCGCTTCGTCACCGCAGCAGTTCGGGCCTGCGCGTATCGTTTCAATCTCACGCGATGGCGACACCCGTAATCTGACCGTTGGGCAACAAGGCAGTGCGCTGGTAATCCGGTTGCGCTCACCCCTCGCTGGCAACAATGGGCTTTCGCCAGAGTTCGCCATACCAACCGTATTCGATTCTCCAGCATGGCGGACCATCCTCATAAGCTACGATGGACGCACGCTTCTCGCACTAACAAGCAAGACAAGACAAGCGAAGGCTTTTCGATTAGGCCCCGGTGTCGTGGCCGCAGGCCTGTTGGGAATTGATAATGTGGATGAACATCGTGGCTATCGAACGCTCTATTTCATTGTGGCGCTCTTGCCCGTAGGCCTTCTCGGTGCACTCGCACTATCGAAATCGAAACACGCTCGTTCGCGGCTGTGGCAGCCCGCGCTCCTCGCGATCGCGAGTGGCGCGCTCTTGGAGTTGGCCCTCGCATCGGTCTCCAGGACGGCCTATGACTACGGCAACGTCGTCTGGGGAGCCGCCAGCGTCGTGCTCGGCGCACTGCTAGCC
>JAGRJB010000394.1 GCA_020442965.1 Pseudomonadales bacterium | reverse complement strand
GTCACCGTGACCTGCGAGTTCTGTCATCGGCCCTATCGATTCGATTCGATCGAAGTCGAGCGGTTGTTCGCGAGTGCCGAGATGGCGCCGGGCTCCGACGCGATCAACTGAACCGCGGCGCTTCGCGCCTGACGCTTCGTGTTCGCAGGTTCAGCGCAATTCAGCCGCGGGTAGCCAAACACGCACCGTGAGTCCACCGCCGTCGCGCAACTGCGCCGCGATATCGCCTCGATGCGCCTGAAAGATCCGGCGCGCGATCGCGAGACCGAGGCCCGTGCCGGTGCCGGGATTCGCGCCGGGGGCGCGCACGTAAGGGTCGAACATGGCAGTGAGAAATCCACTGGGTACACCGGCGCCGCGATCGGAAATCGAGACTTCGCAGCGCTCATCGCGTCGCGCAATCACGATCGCCACCTCAGTGTTGGGCATCGTGTGCCGAATCGCATTGCGCAGAATGTTCTCGAAGCCGCTGCGCAATAGCTCGGGATCACCGATCACCGTTGCCGCATCAGCCGGCTCGAGCGTGATGCGGCAGTGCCGTGCAGCGGCTTCCAGCTCTTCGTCGCGCGCCAAGGTCGTCAGCAGTTCCCCGAGGCGCACGATCCGCTGTTGCAACGGCGCGGAATTCGAGTCGAGCCGGGAATAGGTGAGAAGGTCGCGAATGACCTGATCGATCCGGCGAATCTCCGCTTCGATACGCGCGACGGTCACCGCCTCGATAGTGGCTCGTTCCGCCGCAAGTCCCACCGCCGCTTGCAGGCGTGCGAGCGGCGAACGCAGTTCATGCGATAGATCGCTCATCAATCGCGATTGACTGGTGAGCAGGCTCGATATCTGTGACGCCATGCGGTTGATGTCGGCCGCCAGGTCGCCGAGCTCGTCGCGCCGTGCCGTGAGCGCAGCCGGTACGCGCGCGTCGATCTGTCCGGAGGCGAGGTTGCGAACAACGCGCTGCAGGGCGCCAAGTGGTCGGCCTACGCCGCGCGCGATCCACCAGGCCACGGTCGCGATCACGAGCATGGCCGCCGCCAGCAGGCCGAGCGTCGTCAGTGCATTCCCGAGCACGCCGATCCGCTTTGGCAGCACGAGAAACGTATAGCGTGTGCCGTCAGAGTCGACCAACTGCGGTGCAAGACGCACCGGTTGGTAGTTGCCGGAGTCTTGCGCGTTGACACCCACGACCGAGCGGCGGATGAAATCCGCGTACAGTCGCGGTACGGGCTGGCCGCGAATGTCGCGGCTCGCCGAGTCCAGGATGTAGACGGTGACGTCGCTCGGGATGACTGCATCGTCGCGCAACCAGCGCTCGAGCGCTGGGCGGCCGCCCGCACGAAGAACGCGTGCCGCCTCGCGGCCCAGGCCGCTATGTTTGGTTGCTGTGTACGTTTCGAGTTCGTTCGCGGCGATGAAGTAAAC
>JAGRJB010000393.1 GCA_020442965.1 Pseudomonadales bacterium | reverse complement strand
GGGCGCGGTGGAAATCATCTTCCGCGAGGACAAGAACGACCCCGTCAAACTCGCCGCCCGCGAGGCCGAGTACAAGGAGCGCTTTGCCAACCCCTTTGTGGCGGGGGCCCGTGGCTTTATCGACGACGTCATTCTGCCGCACGAGACGCGCAAGCGCATCTGCCGCAGCCTCGTCATGCTGCGCGACAAGAAGCTGGAGAACCCATGGCGCAAGCACGGGAACATCCCTCTGTAAACCCTCATGTTGCCAACCCATGCCCCTGCTAGGCGGTGTTTTCTGACACCGATACCGCAGCTTTCATCTGCTGCAAATTTGCTGGCGTCTGCCGCAGACAGTCTATTGGCGGGTGATACAGCGAATGCTCGCCAACTGGTAACAGGGGCAGACATGCCGGTCATTGCCGCGTACACCGCGCTGGTGACCGGTTCAGTGAATCCGTTGGTGCACTGGCAATCGGCAATGCCTTCTGTCGGCGCAGAGTTTGAGCGCAGTGCGCAGCGTATGCCCTCATCGAGTTCTGAGCGCGCTATTTACGTGCGAGATGGTTGGCGGTGTCGATATTGCGGTACACGCGTGATTGATCGCAGCATGCGAACGCGATTGCACCGTTACTTGCCGGACGTTGCTCGTTGGGGAGCACGCAACGCCGATAAGCACGCTGCATTGGCGGCCCTCAGTGCGTCCCTTGATCACGTTATTCCGCACAGCCGAGGCGGAACGAATGACGAGCTGAATTTGGTGACGGCATGCAATGCCTGCCAGTTTGGTCGCGGGCAATGGACGCTGGAAGAGGTCGGATTCTTTGATCCTCGGGAATATCCGCCGACTCGTGATTCATGGGATGGTCTTACGCGACTAAGTCGCTTGGTAACTACTTCAAACGATCTTCAGTGAAAGAGATAGACACATGTTCACCAAAATTCTGATTGCTAACCGCGGCGAAATCGCGTGCAGAGTTATCGCCACCGCCCAGAAAATGGGCATCAAAACGGTCGCGGTCTATTCCGACGCCG
>JAGRJB010000392.1 GCA_020442965.1 Pseudomonadales bacterium | reverse complement strand
GTACACCGACGACGTCGAGTTCTCACCCGAGGACGCGTCGCGTACGGAATTGGAGTTCCTGGCGGAAGTCGTGGAAGCCGTGATCGAAGCGGGCGCCACGACCGTGAACATTCCGGATACCGTGGGGTACACGGTGCCAGATGAGTTCGCGGAACTGTTTCGCTACTTGCGCAAGAACGTGCGTGGCATCGAGAAGATCAGGCTGTCGGTCCATTGCCACGACGATCTCGGCATGGCAGTAGCGAACAGCCTGACCGCGGTGGTCGCGGGCGCGCGGCAGATCGAGTGTACGATCAACGGTATCGGCGAGCGCGCCGGCAACTGTTCGCTCGAGGAAGTCGTGATGGCGCTGAAGACGCGCGAAGCATTCTTCAACCTGGAAACACGCATCAAGACCAACAAGCTCTATCCGACTTCGCGCATGCTGGCGAATATCGTTGCGATGCCCATTCCGCGCAACAAGGCGGTCGTCGGCGAAAACGCTTTTGCACATGAATCCGGTATCCACCAGCACGGCATGCTGAAGCACCACTCCACCTATGAAATCATGCGTCCTCAGGATGTTGGGCTGACGCGTTCTTCGCTGGTGTTAGGCAAGCACAGCGGCCGACATGCCTTGCGGGAACGAATCAAGGAATTGGGCTTCGAGGTCGACGACCTCGAGTTCGGGCGTGTGTTCGAGGAATTCAAGGCGCTGGCCGACAAGAAGAAAGAACTGTTCGACGGCGATATCGAGGCGCTGGTACTGCAAGCGGAGAACAGCGCAGCCGGGCCCTGGACGCTCGCCTCGCTGCGCACGGTTGCCGAGAGTGATAGCGATGCCGAAGCGATCGTCAGGTTGAAAAACGCCGACGGACGTGTCATCGAACAAAGCGCATCCGGCGATGGTCCTGTCGATGCAGCCTTCACGGCGATCGAACGTGCCACCGGCATCGACGTCGTGCTGCAAAAGTTCGAGCTGCGCAGCGTCTCGGTCGGCGAAGACGCGCAAGGCGAAGCGCTGGTGTATGTGACGTATAATGAGCGCACTTACCGCGGTTCGAGCGTCAGCACCAATATCGTCGAATCGGCGGCGGAAGCTTTTCTCGAAGTGATCAATCGCATCGAGCTGGCGCAGGCGAGTCTGACCAAGGCGCAGGACGCACGCACGGGTGCCGCACGCGCCGCCCAGGCGGCTGTCTGAGGGAGTTCTGATATGCCCATACCCGCAACTAAGTACATTTGGTTCAACGGCAAGCTCGTTCCGTGGGAAAAGGCCACGGTGCACGTGCTGTCGCACGCCATCCACTATGGCTCATCGATCTTCGAGGGCGTGCGCGCCTACGAGACGCCGCAAGGACCAGCGATCTTTCGCTTGTTGGATCACACGCGTCGCTTGTTCGAGTCGGCGAAGATCTATCGCATACCGATGCCATTCACACCGGATCAGATCAATGCGGCCTGCCGCGAGGTGATCGCCGTGAACGGCTTGCATCGCGGCGCCTATCTGCGTCCGGTTGCCATGCGCGGCTACGGCGAAATCGGCGTCGTGCCGGCAACCCCGCCACCGACCGATGTCGCGATCGCGGCCTGGGAATGGGGCAAATACCTCGGCCACGCGAGCGAAGAAGAGGGCGTCGACGTTTGCGTCTCGTCCTGGAATCGTGTCGCTCCGAACACGATTCCCGCACTTGCGAAGGCCGGTGGCAACTATCTCTCGAGTCAGTTGATCGGCATGGAAGCCAAACGTTTGGGGTTCGCCGAGGGCATTGGCCTCGCGCCAGACGGTACCGTGAGCGAGGGTGCCGGTGAGAACCTGTTCATCGTCAAGAATGGCGTGCTGCTGACACCCTCCTTGGCGCACTCGGTGCTGGGCGGCCTGACTCGCGACGCCGTCATGATACTGGCGAAGGAGCATGGCCTCGAAGTGCGCGAGACTGGCATACCGCGCGAGTTGTTATACCTGGCGGACGAACTCTTCTTTACCGGCACTGCTACCGAGATCGCACCGATTCGGTCGGTCGACGGTTTGAGCGTGGGCAGTGGCAAGCGCGGTCCGATCACCGCGCAGCTGCAGCGCGCGTTCTTCGGTCTGTTTTCAGGCAAGACCGCGGACAAGTGGCAGTGGTTGGACAGGGTCGACATGAAAATGCCGATCACGACGCCGAGCACCTGAGCATTTTGCAATCGAGACTGATGTGACGAAGCAAGCCAAGACGATGTTCGAGAAAGTGTGGGAGGCCCATGAGGTCACCCCTGAGACCGCGGACACTCCCGCGGTACTGTATATCGACCTGCATCTGACGCACGAGGTAACCTCGCCGCAAGCGTTCGCCGAACTGAAATCCCGGGGACTCAAGGTGCGCCGCCCGGATCTGACGCTCGCCACGATGGATCATTCAACGCCAACACGTACCGAGCAGGTGTTCGGCGGCGTCCCGATCTCGATCGACTCGGCCGCCAGGCAGATCGCACAACTGGAACGCAACGCGCAAGTCTTTTCGGTTGAGTTGTTAGGCCTGCAGCATGACTTGCGCGGCATCGTGCATATCATCGGTCCTGAGTTGGGGCTGACGCAACCAGGCAAGACCATCGTCTGTGGCGACAGCCACACGTCGACGCACGGCGCGTTCGGTGCCCTCGCGTTCGGCATCGGCACGACCGAAGTCGGCCACGTCTTCGCGACGCAATGCGTCCTGCAGCGCAAGCCCAAGACCTTTGCGATCGACGTGGTCAATCGCTTGCAACCCGGCGTGACCGCCAAAGATCTGATTCTTGCCATCATCGGCAAGGTGGGAGTTTCCGGTGGCACGGGCCATGTGCTCGAATATCGGGGTCCCGTGATTCAGGCGCTGTCGATGGAAGAGCGCATGACGGTGTGCAACATGTCGATCGAAGCGGGCGCGCGCGCCGGCATGATCGCTCCCGATCAAACCACTTACGACTACCTAAAAGATCGGCCGCGTGCGCCAAAGGGCGACGCGTGGGTCGCCGCGGTGGAGCGCTGGAGCAAGTTACCGACCGATGCGGGTGCAGCCTTTTCGAAATCGATTGAAATAGACGCAGCGCTGCTCGAGCCGATGGTGACCTACGGCACGAACCCCGGCATGGTCGCACCGATATCCGGCAGCGTACCGGTGCGCAAGAACGACGCGGTGTTCGACAAGGCGCTGGCGTACATGGGCCTGCGCCCAGGTGAGCCGATCGCTGACGTGCCGGTCAACGTTGTGTTCGTCGGTAGTTGCACCAATGGTCGACTCTCTGACTTGCAACAGGCAGCCAGGGTCCTGAAGGGCCACAAAATCGCCAAAGGCGTCCACATGCTCGTCGTGCCGGGCTCGCAGCAGGTCAAGAAAGAGGCGGAAGCGCTTGGCCTGCACAAAGTGTTCATCGACGCGGGCGCGGACTGGCGTGAGAGCGGATGCTCGATGTGCCTGGGAATGAATGGCGATACGGTCCCGAAGGGGCAGTATTCGATCAGCACCAGCAATCGCAACTTCGAGGGTAGACAAGGAGTCGGCGCACGCACGTTACTCGCCAGCCCCGAAACCGCCGCCGCCTCGGCCATTCGCGGCCGCGTGACAGACGCGCGGCAGATCATCAAATAGGCTCCCATCATCATGCAGGCAATCAAAACCATCCGCTCGTGCACCGTCGTCATGCCGGCGACCAACATCGACACCGATCAGATCATCCCCGGGCGCTTTCTCACTACGACCACCAAAGAAGGCTTGGGAAAGCAATTGTTCGCCGACTGGCGTTACGCCGCAGATGGCAAGCCAATCGCAGATTTCGTCCTGAATCAACCGGCGACCAAAGGTTGTCGTGTGTTGGTAGCGGGCTGCAACTTCGGTTGTGGTTCCTCGCGCGAACACGCGCCCT
>JAGRJB010000391.1 GCA_020442965.1 Pseudomonadales bacterium | reverse complement strand
TCGCCCAGGCCCTTGTAGCGCTGAATGGCTTGCCCCTTGCGCGCTTGGTCGAACAGCCACGTCATGGCATCCTTGAACGAGCTGTAGTCGTGACGCTCGCTGCCACGCACGATCGAACCGCTTGCGCCCACTGACTGCCGCAAATTCTGACCGAACTCGGCAATGCGCCGGTATTCCGCCGATTCGAAGAATTCCCGCGGCAGCAGCTTCACGGTAACCGAACCATGTTCGGTCCGTTCTACTACGATGCGCGCGCCGGTTTTCTCGTCAGCGGCACGAATCGAGGTCCGGTATGAGCGCGGCGTATCGTCATCGGCATTGAGACTGGCTTCGAATTTGGCAGCCCAATCCGCGAGCCAATCCGGTTGGTTGAAATGCTCAGCCGTGACTTCCGGCGCCGACATCAGATGCTCCAGCAGCCGCTCATCATAGCGCCGTGACCAGCGACGAATCGTTGCCTGGACTTCCGTGTAGCGCTTGACCAGATGCGCGAGCTGTTCTCCGGCGATCGGTGGCTCGCCCGGCTGCGCGTGCAACTCCGTACCGTCCAGCGCTGCTGTTAGCAGCAACGCGTTGAGTTCGTTGTCATCCTTGATGTAGGCCTCGCTCTTGCCGCGCTTGACCTTGTAAAGCGGCGGTTGCGCGATGTAGATGTGTCCTCGTTCTATCAGCAGCGGTATTTGTCGATAGAAAAACGTCAGTAGCAAGGTGCGGATATGCGAGCCGTCGACGTCGGCGTCGGTGTTGTGGCAGCAAAGCCCGCCGACACCGGCGACGAAGTTCTCGTCGCCCTCGACCGAGAAGTCATAGACCTGACCGTTGCTCGGCGCTACTTCTTCGATAGTCTCGATCTCGAGCGCCATCAAGTCACCGTCGAGAGCCATGAAGCGGCGGCTCGTCGCCTCGTCCGGCGACGCGACCAATGCCTCGAGATCGACAGCGTCAGCGTGATCCCGCCAGACGAGCTGCAGCTTGGCAATGTCCTCTTTGGCGGCGACCGAGATGGTCCAATGGCGAAGCTTCGAGCCGGCGGCTTGCGTGAGCGCGCTGTGCGCCACCCCGTCCGGATCGCGCTCCGACAGCGACGCGATGACGCCGAGCGATGACAGGCAGTACATCAAACCACTGGCCACATCGTATGACGACGTGGCGAACACCAACTGCGGCGAGCTCGTCGCCAGATCGTCCGACAAATGTCCCAGCAAGTAGCCGCGGAGAAATTCGAGGCGGAGCGACTCGTCGACGTTAAAGACGATATCAGGAATGCGCTTGGTCGAAATGTCTGCGCCCGCGAAACCAAGGACACGCTGCCAAACGATAGTCGCAGTGCGATTGATCAATTTCAGTTCGGCGCTGCGCTCGACCGATTCGGCAGCGATCGCAGGGACACCGAAGAGTCGGGCCAATCGCTGCGAAAACTCGCTGGCGTACCACTGGGTGTTAGCACCGATCGAAAAGCGGATGCCGCCCCGCTCAGTGCAGCTACCCGCGGCGAGATAGAACCCAAGCACCGACAGCAGATCTTCGTTAACTGCCAGAAACCGGTGGATCCCTCGGTGTCCCGTATGCTCTGGGGCCAGTTCGAGATCGTCGCGGTCCGCGAACCAGTCGAGATCCTCTTGTTTGAGTGCACCAAGTCGCACGTAATCGCGTGTACCGGCGAGATCAGCGGGCGCTTGGTCTGCCTCGAGCGGTGTCGATCCGCCGCCCTGTCCGCGAGCGACAGTGGTTAGTGGTAAGTGGACAGCAGCGCTCGCGCAGGAGCGATGCCAGTTCTCGACCGCTGGTCCACGCAGCCAGATCTGATCGGCCGCAGCTGGAATCTGCCACAAGGTCTCGAGCAGATCGATGCGCTGCGGTGCGGTGGCGGGCAGACGCAGGGTGCGCGGCGCAACCAGCCGATCGGCGGTACGCAGCTCATCACCGCGTTTCAGCACCAGTGCATTGTCTTGCCAGACGAAGACGCTGTGGCTCGAGGTCACCCGCACCGAGCGGCCATACGTGGTGCGCACGGCAAACAATTTCTCCTGCAGAGGATGGCGAATTACGCTCTTGATCGGGCGAAAGCGAATCTCGCGGTCCTCGCGGCCGAAGCACAGAACCTCGCCGAGCGCATCGCTGGTCAACTTGTCGACGCTGCCCGGTGGGACCTGGGCCGCAGCCAGAGCATCGTCGATGAACGCGCCGATGCGTACCATGCGCACGCCCTGCTTCACGTCACGCACGAAGACATGTTCCTCGGCATCGACGCTCATGATGATGATGCGGTGGTAGCGCAGTTTGTCGATATCGAATTCATCCCGGCCGATACCGCAGCCGAGCGCGGTGATGAGCGTGCCGACTTCGGCCGATGACAGCATTTTGTCGAAGCGCGCACGCTCGACGTTCAGAATTTTGCCCTTTAGCGGCAGAATGGCCTGGGTGCGCCGGTCGCGCCCCTGCTTGGCGGAGCCACCTGCCGAATCGCCCTCGACGATGAAGATCTCGGAGAGCGCGGGATCCTTTTCCTGACAGTCGGCAAGTTTGCCGGGCAATCCCGCGATATCGAGCGCGCCCTTGCGACGTGTCATCTCGCGGGCTTTGCGCGCGGCTTCTCGGGCACGCGCCGCGTCGATGATTTTCGCGACGATCGCTTTGGCTTCAGTCGGATGCTCCAACAGGAACTCGGATAGTTTTGCCGCGACTGCCGATTCGACGATGCCTTTCACCTCGGACGACACGAGCTTGTCCTTCGTCTGGGACGAGAACTTCGGGTCGGGCAGTTTCACTGACAAAATTGCGGTCAGACCTTCGCGAGCGTCGTCGCCCGTCGTCGGAACCTTTTCCTTCTTCGCCGACATCTCTTTTTCGATGTAATCGTTCAGCGTGCGTGTCAATGCGGCACGAAAGCCGGCCAAGTGGGTACCGCCGTCCTTCTGGGGTATGTTATTTGTGTAACAATACATCGATTCTGTGTACGAATCGTTCCACTGGAGGGCCACTTCGACATTAATTAGGCCCTCCTGCTTTTTGAACCAGAACACGGAGGGGTGCACGGGACTGCGCGTGCGGCTCAGGTGCGCAACGAATTCCTGCAGGCCACCTTCGTGCTGAAACGTGTCGGACTTGTTGTCGCGCTCGTCAACCAGCTCGATCAGCACACCCGCATTCAGATACGACAACTCCCGCAAACGTTTCGCCAAAATGTCGTATTCGAAGGCGATATTCGTGAAAGTTGCTGGACTTGGCTTGAATCGAACAGTGGTTCCGCGCTCCGTCGTTGTGCCGGTGATTGCGAGCGGTGCCACCGCGTCGCCCAGGCGAAATTCCATTTGGTGCTTCTGGCCATCACGATGGATGGTGAGCCAGAGATGCTCGGACAGGGCGTTTACCACCGAGACGCCGACGCCGTGCAGACCGCCGGAAACCTTGTAGGAACTGTCATCGAATTTCCCGCCAGCGTGCAGGATGGTCATGATGACTTCTGCGGCGGAACGGCCCTCTTCCGGATGGATGTCAGTGGGAATGCCGCGACCGTTGTCAGTCACGGTGACCGACTCGTCCGCGTGAATGGTGACGACTATGCGGTCGCAGTGGCCAGCGAGCGCTTCGTCGATGGCGTTGTCCACCACCTCGAAGACCATGTGGTGGAGGCCGGTACCATCATCGGTATCGCCGATGTACATTCCAGGCCGCTTTCGGACGGCGTCCAGGCCCTTTAAGACTTTGATTTTAGTGGAATCGTAGACGTCTTCGTTACTCATGGAAAAGCCTGGAACTGTGATGCGAAATTATACCCTTTCCACCGCTCCGTGTTCCACGTGAAACACTCGATCCGGGACACCAAATAGCTGCGTTTCCGAGCGCAGAGAGGTAATCAGCATCTGACAATTGAGAGCACCGATCTCGCTCACAAAATGGCGCAATCGTTGGTCGTCCAGCTCTGCCGCTGGATCATCGAGCAAAAGCAGCGGTCGCAGGCCCAGCTCCCAGTTCAGTAGTTTGAGCTGAGCAATCACCATGGAAGCTGCGACGAGCTTTTGCTGACCACGGGATAGGACGTCCCGTGCGACCTTCCCATGCAGACGAAGATGGATATCCATTCGATGCGGGCCCACGCTGGAGGAGCCCCGGATTCGGTCGCGCTCCCCAGCCGCCGCGAGGGCGTCATCCAGCGTCAGGTCATGCGCCCAGCCCCGGGTCATCGACATCGTTGGGTCCAGGCCCGACAGCGCGACCACGGTTTGCTCCCAGAATGGGCGTAGGCGCTCCAGGACGCGCGAGCGCGCGTCTGCCAGCAGATTGCCCAAGGATATGAGTTCGGGGTCCCAGACGGAGGCTGTCGCGGAATGAGAGCGCAACGCGGCATTCCGCTGACGGAGGCAGCGCGAGTACCGTGTCCAGACTGATCCGAAATTTGGTTCCACGTGGAACACCAGCCAATCCAGCCAGCGACGCCGCCGCTCCGGCCCCTGCTCGATCAGTTTATGAATCTCCGGGTCGATGGCTTGTACCGACACCGCCGCGGACAATTCCGAAAGGGACTCCAGATTGCGGCCGTCCAAGCGAGCTCGCGCCCCGCCCAACTTGGATACCTCGATTCCAACCGATTGGCTCGGAGTACCATCCGTCCGTCCAAAAACGACGAAGCGCTCTGCGCCCTGGCGGATCAGGCGCTCCGACAAACGCGTGCGAAATGACCGCCCGCGACCGAGTACGAAAGCCGCCTCCAGAATCGACGTCTTACCGGCTCCGTTCTCGCCCCAGACCAGGTTCAGCTTGGGCGAGAGCTCCAATTCCACATGCTGTAAACAGCGAAAATCGTCAACAACGAGCTGCTCGAGCGCCACCGCGTTCGTCGCGTCACCGGCCTCAGAGTCTCATCGGCATGACGACGTAGCGTGCGGAGGGTGTTCCCGGTTCTCGGACAATACAGCTGCTATTCCCGTCGGTCAGCGCCAGAATGACTTTATCGGTATCGACTGCGCCCAAAGCATCGAGCAAATAGTTCACATTGAACCCGATCTCGAGCCCTTCTCCAGAGTACGCGACCTCGAGCTGGTCCTCGGCCTCTTCCTGTTCCGGGTTATGTGCTTGGATCGTGACGAGATCTTGCTTCAAAGTGAGCCGAATTCCGCGAAACTTCTCGTTTGACAGAATAGCGGTACGCTGCAGAGATTGCCGCAGTGCATCACGATCAGCCTCGACGGTGCGCCCAGGGCTCGCCGGGATCACCCGACCGTACTCCGGGAAACGTCCGTCAATTAGCTTCGAAGTGAAGCGAACGTCGCCGATCTGTGCTCGAACGTGATTATTGCCGATGCTGAATTCCACCGTTCCGTCAGCCCCGAGTATCCGCTGCAGCTCGAGCACGCCTTTCCGCGGCAGAATGACCTGCTGATTGATCTTCGCCTTCACTTCCAGTGTTGCTTCGCACAATGCCAGGCGATGGCCATCGGTTGCCACTGCACGCAGCAATTTCCCGTCCGTCTCGAGCAACAGGCCATTCAAATAGTAGCGCACGTCCTGCTGCGCCATCGAGAACTGCGTCTTGTCGATGAGGCGGCGGAATTCGCCTTGCGCAATAGTTAGTGCCTGCTGCTCGTTGATCTCCTCGACCACGGGAAACTCCGTGGCAGGCAAGGACGACAACGTGAACCTGCTCTTGCCGGCGCGAATCGTCACACGATCGCCATCCGTAGTCACTGTGATTTTTGTCGCTTCCGGCAAGGCGCGGCAGATATCTAACAACTTGCGCCCAGGCACGGTAATTTCGCCGGGTTGCTGCACCGCGACATCACTGGCTGCTACTAACTCAACTTCGAGATCGGTCCCCGTGATGCTCAGGCGATCATTGCGCGCCGCGAGTAGAACATTCGAGAGCACGGGCATAGTCTGCCGTCGCTCGACTACACCGATCACGCTCTGCAGCGGGGTCAGAAATTGTTCACGAGTGGCCGAAAACTTCATGCGCGCTAACCTTCCGTATTTCTGTTCGACGATTTTAGTATTGAATTAGGATTAGTAGTTGCAGAGGCAGAGCCGGTGGACAATGTGGATATCCACGAAATTCGTTTGTCCGCCAGACACTTGCCACCGTACTATTCGTGGCACCATTGGACTCGCAACCAATGTACTGCCTGTGGGCACTTTGGGGATAGTTCCATCCACAAGCTTGTCCACAGACAATGCACAACTATGTGGTCAGGGTTCTCAACAGGATCTGATAATCCTCGCCGATCCGCTGCTCCGTTTCGCGCAGACTTCTGATCCGCGAACAGGCGTGCAACACCGTCGTGTGATCGCGCCCGCCGAACGCATTGCCGATTTCCGGCAGGCTGTGGCTCGTGAGCTCCTTTGCCAGAGCCATGGCCACTTGCCGAGGCCGCGCAATCGAACGACTGCGCCGTTCGGCCAGCAAATCCGCGACCCGCAGTTTGTAGTATTCCGCAACAGTCTTCTGGATATTCTCGATCGTGATGAGTTTGGCCTGCAGCGATAGCAGGTCTTTCAAGGCCTCCTTCGTGAAATCGAGCGTGATCGGCCGACCGGTGAAGCGCGAATTCGCGATGACCCGCCGCAATGCTCCCTCCAACTCACGCACGTTCGAGCGGATACGTTTGGCAATAAAGAACGCGACATCCTCCGGTAAATCGGTGCCCACAGCTTGTGCTTTGGAGATCAGGATCGCCACCGACGTCTCGAGTTCCGGCGGCTCGACCGCCACCGTCAAACCCCAGCTCAAGCGCGACTTCAAGCGCTCCTCCACGCCTGAGACTTCTTTCGGGTATCGATCGCAGGTGACGATGACCTGCTGCTGTTCTTCGAGCAACGCATTGAAGGTATGAAAGAACTCTTCCTGCGAACGCTCCTTGCCGCCGAAGAACTGAATATCGTCGATCAACAGAGCATCCAGAGAACGATAGGCGGTCTTGAAATCGTCCATCTTGTTGTGCTGCAAGGCGATGATCATATCGGCCACGAATCGCTCAGAATGCACGTACGCGATGCGTGCGCTCGGATCCCGCTCCATGATCACGTGGCCGACAGCCTGCATGAGATGCGTCTTGCCCAGACCGACACCGCCGTAGATGAACAGCGGGTTGTAAGCCTTGCCAGGATTGTCGGCTACTTGGAGAGCGGCTGCCTTGGCGAGCTGGTTACTCTTGCCCGCAACGAACTTGTCGAACGTAAAGTCCGCGTTGAGCCTGACGCCGACCACGATGCCGCCGCTGCGCTTTGGACCAACCGCCGGCCTGGTGCCGCCCGCCGGGGCAAGAGGAGCAACCGGAACGCGTCGGGTCCCGACCTCGATGGTGACGATCGGCGCATCGCCCGAGACGGTCTGGCGGAGGATTTCACCGATCCGCGAGAGCAGGTGACTCGTCACCCAATCGACGGCATAGCGATTGGGAGCCAACAACTTGATCGAGCCTTTTTCTTCGATAGCCTGCAGCGGCCGCACCCAGGTGTTGTACTGGTCGTCGGGCAGTTCGGATTCCAGCACCAGGCCGCACTGTTGCCAAAGCGGGCTGTCCGGAGCGGTGGCGTCTCTTCGAGAGATCATCGGCAGGTCTGAGCGGGTCAAATCTTTGCGCGGCAGTGCGGGCCGGGCAGTCTAGCGGTATTCGCTCGACTTGTATTGACACTGAACAGCTCCGATGCGTACGCTCTCCGCCCTTTTTTGCTGCTGTCCCACTGCAGGGCCTCGATCATGAAACGCACCTATCAGCCGAGCAAGATCAAGCGCAAGCGCACCCACGGGTTTCGCG
>JAGRJB010000390.1 GCA_020442965.1 Pseudomonadales bacterium | reverse complement strand
AGAACGCGCCCTTGGTGACGCCCGCCGCGGAGCAAAGATCATCAACCGTACTCGACGCGTAGCCTTTCGCACGGACGACTGCGAGGGCGGCATCGAGCAGCTTGTGACGCGCGGTTTCCTGCTGCATACGACCAGCGTACCAACTAGTTGGTATGTTCGTCAAGCCCTGAATGGTACGCCCGAGCCGAGCTGGCTACGGCAGCGACCGACGGCCACCGTGGCAGCGAGGAGGTACGGCCGGAGGCTATTCGATCATGCGGATCATCGACACGGGCGCGTAGGCGAATTTTCCGGTCTTGGCATTCCAGACGAGCGGCCGCTCGCAGAATGCTTCGCTGGCGAAATTCGCTGCGGGCTTCTTGCCACATCCCTCGCCTGACACCGTGAGCCAGAGCCTGGCCGACGACTGGCTGCGCTCGAGCCGTACGCCGTAAACCGAGTCGTTGAATGCCTCGTGGGCCCCGGCCTTCGCATCGGCAGTGAAGACCATGACTCCCTTCTCGCGATCGCCGTAGACGCTTACCGCACCCTCGCAATTCACACCCGCCACGTTGACCACGTAATCCATCAGTCCATCCGCGTTCAGATCGGCGCGTTGCAATGCGTCCTTCATCTGCGGCTTGCCACCAACGTCGCTGCAGACAGCGGCGATGTCGCGCATCGCCTTGGCGACAGGTGCCGGTAGCTTCTCGACCGCGTTGGCATTTGCCATGACCGCCAGAGCGGCTAACAGACACATCGAAACAGAGGGACTGCGGCTCACGCGATCTTTCAAGCGAGACTTCCCCCAGCCCTGCCAGCCGAGGTAGATCGCTCCGGCCAACGATAGCCACAAGCCGAAGCCGATCGAGATGGCCTTGCGCATTTCGGCCGATGCCCGCTCGGCCATTTCGCGCGCCATCTGCTGGTACTCTGCGCCACCGAACGCGCCCGCCTGCTCCTGGCCAGCCGATATTTGCCCGGAGATCTTGAAATACGCCACGACGCCGACGAGCAGCATGAGCAACAACGGCGCTGTCATGCCGAATCCGGCCTTGCTGTCGCGCCATAGCTGCGGCAAAAACACGGTGGCCAGCGCGGCGAAGCACAGTACACCGTAGAGTCCAGCGCTGCCACCGCCTGAAAGCGCGGCGAGACTCTCGATGCCCGACGCATTCAGCAGTTTCAGGCCTTGGTAAAAGGTGACGGAGTTCTTGCCGATCATGCCGAGATTGACCGACACGAGCGGCAGAAAGAACCAGCCGATGACGACTGCGGCAAAGGCGCCCAGCGTTGAGTAGCCAATCTTGCCGGCGTATTGCGCGATGACCGGTGCGCCTTTGTCCTGAAACTCCGCCGCAAGCTTCTTTGCCTTGTCTTGTGCGAGGCCCAGCACCTGCGCGGCCTGTTCGCCGGCGATCATCTGCGCACCGACCGCACGAACAGCGATCAGATTGCCCTGATCGTCGAAGTCCGCATCAACGCCCATGTTCACTTTGGGTGCGTACTCCGACTTCCAGCTGCCTTCGAGGTTGAACGGATACTGCTTCCCATCGACGAAGATCAGGCCGGCGCCAACACTCGTATCCCGCAGTACGCGGCCTCTCCTGGTCGTAGTCATGACGATACCCCTGTTAGTGTTTCTTCAGCTTGTTGAACAGATCGATCACTTTGTTCGCCGTCGACTCTATCGCTGCTGCGTCCGGGGCCGCGCCGCTCGCAGCGCCACTGGTTGTGGCGCCGCCGGTCGTGGCCGTGTAAGTACCAGAAGTCAGATTCGGAAAGTTCAAACTATCCTCGCGCAGTGTTCGTAGCTGCTGACTCGGTAGCACTTCGAGCTCGGCAATCACGACGTCGTACGTATAGCTCGTGCCTAACTGCTTGCGGGCGGCCTCGAAGCGCGTGACGTTGAACTGTGCGTTCCGACTCTGGCCCGGTGCCAGGGTGAACTGCGGATCGGCGGAATTGCTCTGGACGTAGCCGATTCCCCTGACGCTGCTGTCGTGCGTGCCCGCTCGACCGAAGTAGTAGCGGTTGCCGAGGTTGTCGATCGCCCCGCTGGTGCCAGGTTTGTAGGCCAGGATGATCGGCTGTGTGCTCGTGTTGCGGAACCTGATATTCAGCGTCAGCGTTTGATGGCGTGCGCCGCCCGTCATCGAGCTCGCCGAGAGTTGTTGAACTTCGGCGACGAACGGGCCGGCGCTGTAGCAACCGACTGCCCCGGCGCACGGGTCGTTAGTGGCGGCCGCTACCTGCGGTGACGCCTGGGCCGGGGCCTGGCGCGGCGCCGCCACGGCGGCCTGTTCACTGACATTGTTGAAGTGCAGCGCATGCTCGGCGCCCAATCGAAACTGGTCCGGGCCGGTTGCCTCGATCTCGCGAATCGCGACGTCCATTTCGTACTGCGTGCCCATGGTCGCATTACCTGGGCCCCAGATGAACTCCAGCCGGGCGTCACTCGCTTCGCCTGGCTGCAACGTGAACTTGGATTCGAACGAGTTGCCGATGATCTCACCGATGCCGCGCACGCCGTTCGACTGTGGCACGACGAAGCGGTTGCCCTGATCGTCGATCGCAATCCCCGAATCGCGCACGTAACCGAGCATCAGTGGCTTGGCTGTCTTGTTCTGGAAGCGGACGGTTGCAGTGAGCACTCGCACATTGTTCTGCTTGCTGGTGCGAAAGTCGCTGACGGTTGCCGAGAAGGCCCGGGTATCGACGCAAGCCGTATTCTTCGCGCACGTCTGCGCTGCCGGTGCCGGGGTCGCGATCAGCAACGTCGTGGTCAGCACGAGCGCGTGCAGGAGCTTTCCGAGTTGGTGGTTCATGCGTTTACCTCGATGTAGTGGTCAGATGGCGTGCTTTGCAGTGCTTCAGGTCCCGGTCATGCTTCGATGCGCAATGGCTGGACCAGACTTGCCCGAGCGCAAGTCGTATTCGACAACGCTCGTGGTCACGGCCCCGCCCCCGGCTCGTGGCTGCACTGCTGTGATGCGCAGCAGCGCGTCGATGGAGACATCTCTGCCCGGGCCGATCCGATCGCGAATCGACTGCGCCTGGTCGGCTGGAACGGACCAGATCTGCGCTGTCCGGCCGTTGGCGAAGTTCACCGCAATCTTTTCGCCGAACGCGTCGAACGCCAGGTAGGAGCTGGGCGCCAGCGCGCCGACCGTAAACTCCGCATTCGCGGGATCGTAGTCGCTGAGGTCGGCGTTCATCGACACACGGATCAGCCCGACATCGCGCACGGCGCGGCTGGCGGCCTCGAGTTCGCTCCTGACACTGGCGCGTCGCGCTGCCTTGTCGATCGCTGGCGCCGATTGGACGCGCATGTCGCGCTCGACCCACTCGTCGAAGGGTGGCGTGAGACCGGCGAGATCGTAATAGAGGAACACCATCGTGCTGGCGTCGGGATTGAGCAGCTCTCCGCGGCGGCCGTGAAGGCCCGCAAGCGCCGCGGCATCCGGCGCCGAGTTCGCTTGACGGTCGGCCGTTGATGTCCGTCCGTCGCTCGATCCAGCGTCGGTGGCGCTGCTTGGCTGCGGCGCGTGGTCGGAGCCGCTGCAGGCCGTGAGCACCATTGTCAGCACTGCGATGATCAGGTGATAGCGCATGCGGGCCGCCTCACAGCTGCGGTTTGTCGGCATTCTTGGCCGCGTCCTGTACCTGACGCGCCTGCTGCTGTTGCTCGAGACCCTGCAGTGCCTGCTCGGTTGCGACGATTGCCTCATAACCAGTTGACTGATCGATGGTGCCGACCTGCATGAATTCCGCGAGCTGAGGATTGGTTTTGAGAGGCGAGACAATTGCAGTTATCACCAAGCCGCAGTCGGGCGAATAGTTAGTTCCACCGTCGGGATCGGCGCTGCCGCTGCACTGATTGAACAGGCGAGATGTTTCTGTGATTCGGCGGCCGAGGGGATCGTATGCCCAGGTGAGATAGCTCGTTCCAGCAGAATGCTGTTGTCTGGTCGGCGTGCCGTATTTCTCGATCAGCGCGTGCTCAACGTTTGCAATGACGGGATTGCGATCGGCCTCGAACCACTCTTCACGCGCGGCCTGGATGACGCGCTCCTGTCCTGGCATTCCCATCGTGCTCACGGACCACTTGGATTGTCCGGGCCGCATATCGCGCACCACCCTGTTGCTACTCCTCGCCAGCATGTCGTCCTGCATTTCCTGCATGATTTGCTTGGAGGACTTCTGAATGCGCGGCTCGGCTTGACGTGCCGTGAATCCCTGACGAACGGTCTGACCGTAGGTTTTCATGTTGATGCCGCTCGTCAGCGGGGCGCTGACAACCATCAGTGGGTCGGTGCACAGCACCGTATTGGCGGCCTCCTCGTAGGTCATGCCCGGTCGCACACCGACGATGTCGTCCACCGGTGCGTTGGCGGCGCGCGGCGCAGACTTGACCTTGGCGGGGCAGTCGAGGTCGCCGCGCGCTTCGGCGGCTACCTGTTCAGCACTCGCGTTTCCCTGGGACGCAGTGGCGCTCGATGCGCCACCTGAGGACTTCGCGGCAGGATTCTCGGCGGATTTGGATCCGCAGGCCGCTATCGCAAGCGCCATCACCAGTGCACCGAGCGCTGTCGTCAATTGTCGTGAGGTTGCTGACATGACTGCTGAGTCCCCTTGTTCGATTGGTGTTCGTACGACAGAGACGCACGCAGTTCGAAAATGTCAGGCTGCTCCTGACGGATCATTGCGAGTCCCGTCTATAGGGGTATGTTGTCGCTCCCGGCTGAGAATATGATTGACGCCAGTGCATCGGTCTGGAGCGGCTTTGGACAAGTTGGCTTTCATGCAGGCGTGCCGCGAAGGCGGCCGCGCGATCGAGCAGGCGCTGCGTGCGCTCGACGCGGCCTACTTCGATGTTCTGTTTCGTGAGGGTGTGCGCACGTTGCGCGATGCCGCAGCCGCGCGCGATGCCGTGCAAGAGACTTTCATCAAGGTATGGCGACGTTGCAGTACCTTCCAGGCCCAGTCTGAGTTGTTACCGTGGATCCGCGCGATCCTGCGCAACGACATGCTCGATCGATTGCGACGGCGCGGTCGTGAGCTGTCGCTCGAGGATGAGGCCGTGAGTGTCGAGGCAGAACGCCGCATCGACGAGTTGTCGAGTCAGGCGGCCGCGGGTCCGCTGTCAGAAGCGCGCACGCGGGAACACGCGGAGTGCTTTCAGCGCTGCTGGACACGCTTCGAAGCGGAATCACCGACTCACGCGGCGGTTATTTCCTGGATCACACAGGACGGGCTGACTAACGAGGAGATTTCGCGGTTGCTCGACCGCTCGCCAGGGGCGACCCGGGAGTTCATCTCACAATGCCGCAAGCGTGCCCGCAGCTATCTTGCCGAGTGGTACGAACTCGTGTTCGGAGAAGCGTAACGCAATCATGACCGATTCAGTCGATGACAAATGGCTTGATGTGCTGGCGGGGCGTGCTGCGGCGGACGATTCGCCAGTCACCCGCGAAGCGCGCGCGCTGCGAGCAGCGGTGCTCGCGCAGCAAACTGTGGGTCCTGCGGACGTGGAGCCAAGCTTGACGTCCGACCGCGAACAACGCGTACGCGCCTTGCTCGCTCGTGCACGCGAGGCGGGCGTGGTCCCGCAGGAGCGCCGCGCAACCCGACTCTGGTGGGGTGCCGCTGCGGCCGGTATCGTTGCGCTCGCGATCACTGTTCCATGGCGGTTGCGCGCGCCAGTTGAATCGCCATCCGTGGTACGGTCCGCGGGTGAGGATATCGTCAGGTTGCGC
>JAGRJB010000389.1 GCA_020442965.1 Pseudomonadales bacterium | reverse complement strand
TGCTCGTCGTCGAACTGCTTGATCGGCAGAATGGCATTGATCCGTTCGTCCGGCTCGAGCGGCAGCAAATTCACCATCGGCTTGCCGCGCGCGTTGCGCCCAGCCTGCGGCAGGGAAAACACACGCAGCCAATAGACCTTGCCGCGATTGGAGAAGCACAGAATCGTGTCATGCGTGTGCGCGACGAACAGCTTCTCGATGAAATCCTCGTCCTTGACCGCAGTCGCCGCCTTGCCGCGACCGCCGCGCCGCTGGGTCTGATATTCCGTCAACGGCTGCGATTTGGCGTAGCCGGCGTGGGACAGCGTGACGACGACGTCCTGCGGTTCGATCAGATCTTCGGTCGTTAGATCGGAAGCTGCGAAATTGATCTCGGTACGACGTTGCTCACCGTACTCATCACGAACTGCGATCAATTCGGTACGCACGACGGCTGTTAGCCGCTCAGCGCGCGCGAGTATATCCGACAGATCCACGATGCGTTCGAGAAGCTCTTTGTATTCGGCCAGGATCTTGTCTTGTTCGAGTCCGGTGAGCCGGTGGAGCCGCATGTCGAGGATAGCTTGCGCCTGCACATCGGACAGTCGGTAGCCCGATGCGTCGCGCATCAGCCCGAACTCGGGTGCGAGCCCCGTCGGTCGCGCCTAAATCGAGCCCGCCCGCATGAGCATTTCCGGTACCGCGCCCGGACCCCAGCTTCGCGCTACCAATGCGGCCTTGGCTTCGGCCGGCGCGGGTGATGCCTTGATGAGCGCGATCACTTCATCAATATTGGCGAGTGCAACAGCAAGGCCTTCGAGGATATGCGCGCGATCGCGCGCCTTGCCGAGATCGAAGATGGTGCGGCGTGTAACAACTTCGCGGCGATGCCGAATGAATGCCTCGAGCATCTCCTTCAGCGACAACAGGCGCGGCTGGCCGTCGACGAGCGCCACCATATTGATGCCGAACACCGACTCGAGCGGTGTCTGCGCATACAGATTGTTGAGCAGGACCTCGGCGTTCTCGCCGCGCTTCAGCTCGATGACCACGCGCATGCCGTCTTTGTCGGACTCATCGCGCAGACCATCGCCGGCGATGCCCTCGATCTGCTTGTTGCGAACCAGGTCCGCGATGCGCTCGATCAGGCGCGCCTTGTTCACCTGATAGGGCAGTTCTGTGATGATGATTGCCTGTCGATCGCCGCGACCAACGTCTTCGATCTGCGTACGGCCGCGTATCGACAACCGCCCGCGACCGGTCTTGTAGGCCGTCGCGATTTCCTGCGCACCGTTGATAATGCCTGCGGTCGGGAAATCGGGGCCCGGCACGTGCTGCATCAGACCGGCGAGCGAAATCGCGGGCTCCTCGAGCACCGCGAGGCAAGCATTGACGATTTCGATCAGATTGTGCGGCGGTATGTTCGTTGCCATACCAACCGCGATGCCCGACGACCCGTTGATCAGCAGGTTCGGCACACGCGCGGGCAGGACCGACGGCTCAGATTCAGATTCGTCATAGTTGGGCACGAAGTCGACCGTCTGCTTGTCGATGTCGACCAGCAACTCGCCAGCGAGCTTGGACATGCGCACTTCGGTGTAACGCATCGCCGCCGGCGCGTCGCCGTCAACCGAGCCGAAGTTGCCCTGGCCGTCGACCAGCAAGTGGCGCATCGAAAACGGCTGCGCCATACGCACGAGCGCGTCATAGACCGCACTGTCGCCGTGTGGATGGTACTTGCCGATCACATCGCCGACGACGCGAGCTGACTTCTTGTAGGCCTTGTTGTAGTCGTTGCCAAGCTCGCGCATCGCAAAGAGGATGCGGCGATGTACCGGCTTGAGGCCGTCGCGAACATCCGGCAATGCGCGCCCGACGATTACGCTCATTGCATAGTCGAGATACGACTTGCGCA
>JAGRJB010000388.1 GCA_020442965.1 Pseudomonadales bacterium | reverse complement strand
TCGAGCATCAAGGCGCCATCGTCATTCATGGCAGCGCCGTGATCGGCGACGATTGCGTCATCCGGCAAGGCGTGACGCTTGGCAATCGCTACAACGATCGCCCGCGTGAGGCGCCGCAACTGGGTAAGGGTGTCAACGTCGGTGCGGGCGCAAAGCTGCTAGGCGCCATCACGATTGGAGACCACGCAACTATCGGCGCCAATGCCGTCGTGCTTAACGATGTGGCCCCGGGTGATACGGTCGTCGGTATCCCCGCGCGTCCCCTACGCAAGAAGTCGGCAGGTTCGAGTCCCGATGACATCGATACGGAAGACTATTTCGAAACTGACACAACCATGGCATAACAGCGATCCCAGCCAGGTGTTTTTCTAATGGCTCAATCGAATCCAGCCTTCCGCATCAAGATCTGCGGAGTCACGCGCGCAGATGACATCCTGGCAGTTGCCAATTCTGCGGCCGACGCCATCGGGCTTAATTTCTATCCGCGCAGTTCGCGGTACGTGCCGCTTGATCAGGCCGAGCGTTTGGCAGACCACTGCCCCGATCACCTGCAGCGAGTTGGAGTCTTCGTCAACGCGTCGCGTGACGAGCTGCTCAAACATGCGGCGCGGTGCGGCCTAGGATGGCTGCAATTGCATGGAGACGAGCCGCCCGAACTAGTTGCCGAACTGGGCGACTATCGCATCATTCGCGCATTCCGCTGCGGTGCCGACGGTTTGGCGCCAGTCACTAAGTTCTTGGACGCGTTGACGGTCGAGGATCGACAGCGACTCACCGTCTTACTCGATGCCGCTCAGCCTGGCCAGTATGGTGGCACGGGCCATACGCTCGATTGGCACGCGCTGGCTAATGAGATTGGCCAATTGCGCGACGTGCCCTGGATATTGGCGGGTGGTCTAACGCCACACAACGTGGCCGCCGCGATCAACTGCCTTCAACCGCAGGGCGTCGACACGGCAAGCGGTGTAGAGATCGCACCCGGCATCAAGGACCCGGCAGCAATCGAGAGTTTTGCCGCCGCAGCCGACGAAGCGTTCAAAAGCCTGAGCTAGTTCCGTGCGGACACGCACACCGTTGCGATTGTAACTGACTGCGGACGCGGCTTCATTTCGAGTGCGGCCGCGCAGCTATCGCCTTTGTTTCCAGTGCGGCCGCGCAGCTGCCGCTTTCTGGCGAGACAATTCGGCG
>JAGRJB010000387.1 GCA_020442965.1 Pseudomonadales bacterium | reverse complement strand
AACAGTGCTCTGCCGGGCACGCCGCGCCTACGCGTTCTGACGGTGCCCAAGGACAGTCCGGCGGTCCGCGACAATTACTCGGCGCAGGCCGACGGTGGCGCGTCGCTCGGCTTTGCGTGTCTGCCATCCGCACAACTCGCTGGCTTGCAGCCCTCGGCACAGTTCGAGGTGACAGTACCGCGCCCGGACAAAGCCGATAGTTATACCGTGCGGGAGCGCTATTTCCACGCACCAGAGAATGTGCTACTGCCCTGCGTGACCCGCCCGGCGGACGTCGCGCCGATCGCAACGCTCGACCCGACAGTTGGAGTGGGCGGACCTGCTTACGCCGGAATCGTTGTCGCGGATGTTGAACGCGAGCTGCGGTTTTATCGCGATGGCCTTGGCATGGAGAAGACGCGCGACATCGAGCTGCGCGAGCCTGAGTTATTGGCTGCGGCGGGTCTGCCGACCGATGCCGTCGTGCGCTTCGTGCAGGTTTCGGCCCCCGGAACCACGAGTGGGATGCTGACTCTGCTCGATCTGGGCGCCAAGGGTGTGCGCAACGAGCATCAGCACCCACCCGCGCGTGGGCTTGTCTTATGGACCTTTCCGGTCAGCGATATCCTGATCGCACGCGATCGTGTCAAGCGAGCCGGTGGGGTAATCATCGCTGGTCCGCTGGCGACGACGACACCGCTGTTCGGCAGCTTTCAGGCACTAACTGTTCGCACGCCGGCGGGGGTTTTCCTGGAACTCGTGGCTGCGACGGCGCAGTAGGCGGCACTTGCGCAGGGACCCCGGCGATCGATAGTGGTCGCAAGGCTAACTAGCGGCCAGCAGCTCGATTTCGTTGCCTTCGGGATCCTGTACGAGTGCGATGACACGCCCACCGGGTCGCATCGGTGCCGGGGCGCGTCGCAGGGCGATGCCTTGCTCCTGCAAGCGCGCGCAAAAGCCGTGGATATCGCGCACGCCGATGCCGAGGTGCCCGTAGGCGGTGCCGTGCTCGAGCGGCGGGCCGCCGTCCCACTCATGCCACAGTTCGACCTGCGGATCATCCGGTTGAGATCCATAGCCGATGAAGACGAGTGAGTAGCGCTGCTGCGGGAATTCGATGCGACGAATCTCATGCATGCCGAGCAACCCGCAGTAGAATCCGAGCATGGCATCGAGATCTCGCGCGCGCAGCATGGTATGCAGCAACCGTGGCGCGAACGGCGCTCTGATCTTGTCGCGATCGATCATCGTTGTCTAACGACCTTGCCTGGATTGAGAATGCCCCGAGGATCGAACGTATGCTTGAGCGCACGCATCAGCTCGAGTTCCGTGGGATTGGCATAGCGAGCGAGTTCGCCGACTTTCGCTTGCCCGATTCCGTGTTCGGCGCTGAAGCTCCCGCCGAGGCCATGCACCAGATCGTGAATCGCGCGTTGAATCTCCGCCTCACGCTGCAACAGCGTGTCGCCGGAGTGGGTAGCGTTGATGTTGAAGTGCAGATTGCCATCCCCGACGTGGCCGTACGCGACGAGATAGCCTTCCGGCACATGTTGTGCGACCCACCGTGAGCCGCGCTCCACGAACTCCGGCAGCTGTGTGATGGGTATGGACACATCGTGCTTGAGACTGGCGCCGGCGCGTCGCTGTGCTGCCGGAATCGATTCGCGCAGACGCCAGAACGCTGCTCGCTGCCGCTCGTTTTGCGCGATCGCAGCGTTGCTCACGCTGCCGGCTGCGGCTGCTGCTTCGAGAACGTTCGCCAGACGCTGGTCGAGCTGCTCGTTAGCGGATGAGGACGTGAGTTCCGCGAGAACATACCAGGGGGAAGCATCTTTCAGGGGGTCGGCGACTCCCTCTATATGCTTTTGTGTCAGCTCCACTGCGACACGCGGAATCAACTCGAACGATGACACGCGATCGCCGCTGCCGGCCCGTAGGTTTCCGAGCAATGCGACCGCCTGCGACGGCCCCGGCACCGCGATGAACCCAGTAGCGAACGTTCGTGGCCGTGGAAACAATTTCAGTGTCGCGGCGGTGATGATGCCGAGGGTCCCTTCCGCACCGATGAACAGCGATTTGATATCGTAGCCCGTATTGTCTTTGCGAAGTGCCTGCAGGCAGTCGAGGACGCGACCGTCAGCCAGGACAACTTCGAGGCCCAAGACGAGCGCACGCGTCATGCCATAACGCAGGACGTTCAGCCCGCCGGCGTTGGTCGAGAGATTGC
>JAGRJB010000386.1 GCA_020442965.1 Pseudomonadales bacterium | reverse complement strand
CCCCATGGCAACTACAAGCCGGTCGGGTTGCTCCAGGAACACGGCGCCAACGACAAGATGCTGTTTGGCCTCTTGACTGGCAGCTACGCCAAGAACACGCGCGGTGGTGTCCTGCGCAAGGCAGTCGGGACGATCAGTGACGAGATCGATGCGACTGACGGCACGTTCAAACCGCTCGTCGGCATCATTCGCAATCTCGATCAGTTGAGAACAACCGGGTTCGGTGGCAGTTACGAATATAGCTGCGGCTGGGTCACGACAGGTGCGATCAACCGCTTCGGCGGCAACGGCCAATGCAACATGTGGGGCAACCCCATTGGCGAAATGATGTACGAAACCCTTCGGTATTTCGCCGGCCAGGGCGCTCCAACCGCTGCTTTCGACTACGGCGGCGGATCAGTCGACGCAACCTTGGGCCTGACCAAAGGCAATTGGCAGGACCCGTATACTACCTACCCGTCTTGCAGCAAGCCGTTCGAAACGGTCATCAGCGACATCAATCCCTCCTATGACACCGACGAAGTTCCCGGCACGGCATTCAACGACGTGGGCAGCACGGCGCCGGCAGACGATCTCGGCGGCTTCAATGCCGCAACCGAAGCGCAAGCGATCTGGGACACCGAATTCGGCGCCGGGGCTGTAGGAAACTATTTCATCGGACAATCAGGAGGCATCGCGGACGGCGCGCCGACTGCCAAGACCGTCACCGGTTTCGCCAACATCCGCGGCTTGGCGCCCGAGGAGCCAACCAAGATGGGCGGCTACTACTCGGCCTCTGCCGCTTTCTACGGGTTGAAGAATGATCTGAATCCCGCGGCTGCTGGCGCTCAAAAGCTTCGAACTTTCGCCGTGGCATTGGCTTCGCCACTGCCCAAGATCGAGATCCCCGTCAACGGCCACAAAATCACTCTCGTCCCTTTCGCGAAAACCGTATGGGGCGCCTGGCCCGTCGGCAGCAATGTGACGCCCAACGGCCCGTTTCAGCCCACTAACCAGATCGTGGACTTCTATGTCGAATCGATCACGCCCACGAGCGGCAGCTTTCGCGTCAACTTTGAAGACGTGGAACAGGGCGCCGACCACGACATGGATGCGATCGTCCGCTACGACTACGTTGTCAATGCCGACAACACCGTCGATATCAGTTTGACATCCGAATACGCAGCCGGCGGGTACGTGCAGCACTTGGGCTACGTAATCTCGGGTACGACAGCCGACGGCACCTATCTCGAGGTGCGCGACGCCGACACCAACCCGAACCGCAATCCAGGCAACTCCTGGGACGTCGCCTATGCGCTCGATACTCCGCCACTCGTGCCAACGGCGGCGCAGGTGGCCGACGGCGGTCACCTGCCATTCTCGGCGACGCGAACCTTCTCGCCCGGCACCTCAGGCGCCGCCTCGTTGCTCAAGGATCCGCTCTGGTACGCAGCGAAGTTCGGCGGGTTCAACGACCTGAACAACGACGACACACCGCAAACCGCAGAATGGGATGCCGATAACAACGGCGTGCCTGACAACTACTTTCTCGTCACCAACGCGCTGACCTTGAAGGACCAGCTCGCCACCGCATTCGACTCCATCCAGAAGTATGCCGGCAGCGCGAGCGCCGCTTCCGTCAACACGGCGTCCATCAGCAGCTCGTCGAAGGTCTATCAATCGCTGTTCAATACCGGCGATTGGAGCGGCGATATCAAGGCGTATCCCTTCCAGGCCGACGGGACGATTGGCAGCGTCGTCTGGAAAACCTCGGAACACGTGCCGGCGCCCGGGGCGCGTAAGCTGTTCACGGTCAATTCCGCTGGCGTCGCCACGCCTCTGCAGTGGGCCGCAATCGGTGCCTTTCGGCAAGCCGAACTCGACCCGCTCGCGGACGGTCGCGGCGCAGATCGGCTCGACTATCTGCGCGGCGAGCGCACCTATGAGCAGCGCAATTCAGGCACAACGGGCGCCAGTTTCCGCAACCGCGCGCTCGACAACGTGCTCGGCGATTTCGTGTCATCCGCACCGGCCTATGTTGCTGAGCCTGACGGACGATTCGGCAATGTCATTCCGGAAGCCTCATCTTATCTGGCGTTCCGCGCCAGCAAGCAGAGCCGGCCGGCCACTCTGTACGCGGGTTCGAACGACGGCATGTTGCACGCATTCGACGCTGATACCGGCGACGAGCGCTGGGCGTTCATTCCCGGGGCAGTGTTCCGCAATCTTCACAATCTGACCAACCCTACCTACTCGCATCAGTACTTTGTCGATGGCGCTGCCACCGACGGTGACGCGTTTGTCGGCGGTAGCTGGAAAACCTATCTGGTATCCGGTCTCAACGCGGGTGGCCAGTCGGTGTTTGCACTCGATATCACCGATCCCAGCGCTTCGTCGGAAGCCAACGCTGCCAGCAAGTTCCGCTGGGAATTCAGCGATGCCGACGACGCCGACATGGGCTACAGCTACAGCCGTCCCGCGATCGCTCGCATGGCCAACGGCGACTGGGTTGCGATCTTCGGCAATGGCTATAACAACACGGTCACCGACGGCTCGGTCAGCACGACGGGCAATGCCGTGCTGTACGTGGTGCGACTCTCCGATGGACAGTTGCTGCGCAAGATCGACACCGGCGTCGGCGTGGCCCAGGACCCTTACGCCATCGGTCGCCCGAACGGCCTCTCCACGGTCGGCGTGGTCGATGCCAACCAGGACGCCATCGCTGACTACGCCTACGCGGGCGATCTGTTCGGCAATCTATGGAAGTTTGATCTGACGAGTGGTACGCCAAGCAGCTGGGATGTCGCCTATCGCGTGGGCCCGTCCAAGCTTCCCCTGTTCGTTGCACGGGATGCCAACGGTTTGCGACAGGCCATTACCGCCCGCCCGGTCGTCGGCCGCGGCCCCGGTGGCGACGGCTTGATGGTGCTCTTTGGTACCGGCAAATTTCTCGAGGCGCGCGACCGCATCCCGACGAATCTGCAGATGAACACGTTCTACGGCTTGCTCGACAAGAACACCGGCGCGGGGGCCACCGACATCATCATCAATCGCGGTCAGCTGCTGCAGCAGAGCATCACCAGCGAGCGGATCGTGACCGTAACGGACGATGGCCCGCCCGTTAAGACCGTCAATGCCAAAATACGCGTGACGAGTCAGAACCCGATCGTCACGGAACGCGGCTGGTTCATGGATATGGAATCGCCCGATCTTGGATTCCAGGGGGAGATGATCCCCAGCAATCCGTTCCTGCGCAACAAGCGCGTGAACTTCACGACGCTCATTCCGGATCCGGATCCGTGTACCTACGGTGGCTCGAGCTGGCTCATGAACCTCGATATGTTCTCGGGTGCCCGTATCGACACCTCGCCGTTCGATCTGAATCAGGACGGTGACTTCAACTCCGAGGACAAGGTACCGCCTGACAGCGTTCCGTCCAACGATGGCGGCGGTGGCGGCAGCGGCGACGTGGCAGTCAGCGGCCTGCAGATCGGCGAAGGTATCGTGGCGCAGGGTATTGTCGTCGGCGATCCATCTCGCGATCGCGATCTGATCATCGCGCCCGACAGCTTCGGCAACGTCAATGCGATTCCGGCGTGGCCGGGTCCGGGCGTCTACGGCCGCCAGTCGTGGCGACAATTGCGGTAATCAGGACAACCAATATGAGTACGCGTAACAGACAACTCGGCATCACCTTGATGGAGCTGCTGATCGTCATGGTGATCGTCGGCATCCTCGCGGCCATCGCGATACCGAGTTATCGGGCCTACATGGTGCGCACGAACCGCACCGATGCAAAGGTCGAGCTGCAAAACCAGGTCAATCGCCTGGAACGCTGCTTTACGCGTACGAACAACTACTTCAACGCCCTTTGCCTGCAGGATGCCGGCGGCGCCAACATCTATCCAATTACGGTCAAGGACACCTACTCCATCACCATGGCCGACATCGGCAACGGCAACTATCGGCTCGATGCCGTCCCGCAGGGGCCACAGGCGACCGATGACACGCAATGCGCCACATTCGGCATCGACAATCTCGGCAACCGCACGGTTACGGGCACTGACACGGGCACGGCCGAAGCGAGCTGCTGGAGTCGTTAGAACTCTTCCAGCAGCCGCCCGAAGCCGTAGACCTTGTCGATAATCTGGTTGGCACGCAACGCGTGCCACCAGGTAGCGGTGTTGATCGCGATCACCGGTTTTCCAAGCCACCGCTCGGCGTCAGCCGCCAGGCGGATCATCGAAAGATTGGTCCCGACCTGCAGAATGGCATCGACGTCGGGGCCATCGAGCTCCGCCAGGACTTGCCGCAAGCGAGACTCCGGCACCTCGGCAATCGCGGTCCATGATGGGCACTGCAGACAAACGTCGCGTACGACCGTAAAGCCACTCTCCTCAAAGTACCTTTTCACTTCGGCATTTGCCACCGGGTAGTAAGGCGAGAGGAATGCGATCCGCTTGATGCCGCCGTAGGCTTTGAATGCAGCCGTGCACGAATGTGCGCCGATCGAAATGCCGACGCCCGCCTCTTTCTCGATCTTGCGTTGAAACTTGTCAGCGCCCGCGACTCCGCCGTAGAACGTCACGGCGGACATGCCCATCACCAGGTAATCAGGCTCGCAGGTCATGACGCTGCGCACCGCGTCGATCACGCCCTCGGAAATTTTCGTCGTGCCGGCGAGAAACGTTTCGTTGCTGATAGCCTTGGAGTTCGGCGTGAATATGCGGCTGTAATGACTCGTCACACCCGCCACCCCAAGCGCGGCGAAATCGGGCTGCACGATGGTGTTGGTCGACGGGCCCAACACACCGAACTTGCGGCGCCATGCCTGCACGTCTTTACTCATAGCATCTGCTCCTGATCCGTAATGCGATGTGACGACCAATCGCCATTGTGCGCCACTACACCAAAAAGGCGATTTGCGTCGACAACCGATGCGCGGCCACACTGGCAAGATGACAGCGACACAGGACTGGCCTCGCAGACGGCTGCTACCCATCGGCATTGCAACGGTACTGGCCGCGGCAATCGCCGCGGCCTGCAGCGGCCCGCCACAAGCGGTTGCTCGCAGTCCCAATGCCGCCGGGCAGACTATCAAGATTGCCACCTGGAATCTCGAGTGGCTGATCGCACCAGAGGCCTTTCGCCCGCTGGCACAGACCTGTCTGCCGAGAGACTCGACCGATCGGCCACACGGACGGTTTATTCCCTGCGATGTCGCCAAGGACTTCAACCGCAGTCGCGAGGATTTCAATGCGCTGGCACGCTATGCGCGCCAGCTCGACGCTGACGTCATCGCGTTTCAGGAGGTCGATGGCGAGGCCGCGGCACGGCTGGTGTTCCGCAACTATAATTTCTGCCTCACCGGGCGCAGCGCCGTTCAAAACACGGGTTTCGCGATACGTCGCGGGATACCGCATCGTTGCAATGCCGACGTGCGCGATCTGTCGCTGCACGACGTGGTGCGTCGCGGCGCGTGGGTCACGCTCTTCCCCGACACGCCGCGTGAATTGCAGCTCCTGTCCGTGCACCTCAAGTCCGGCTGCGCGCGCAAACCGCTCAGCAGCATGGACCGAGCCTGCAGTACATTGGCTCGCCAGGTGATGCCGCTCGAAACCTGGATCGACGCGCGCGCGAGTGCGGGACAAGCATTCGCTGTACTGGGCGACTTCAACCGCGACTTGCAGCGCGAACCGGCACCGCGTGCGGCACCGGAGTTAGCGGTCACGTCCTTGTGGGCAGCGATCGACGACGGGGAACCCGCCGGCGCCGATCTCATCAATGCGGCCGACGGCGAACGATTTGTCAATTGTTCACCGAGTCAGGCATTCAGCGGCTACATCGACTACATAGTATTGGGCGAATCGCTCGCGCAGCGTCGCGTTGCGGGATCGTTCGAGCGCGTCACTTACAGCGCACTCGATGCGACGCGTCGCAAGTTGTCCGATCACTGTCCTGTGGCTATCCGCTTGACGATGGCGCGTTAAGTTTAGTCGGGCGCACGTTCACTTGCGGCTAGGCATAATGGCGCCGAGGGATCGAAGTCTAAATGAAATCAACCAAAGTGCCTGGACCGAGTGCGGCCGAGAGACGCCTACATACGCGTCACCGGGCGCGCACCACTGTCTACATCACGACACCACGCGGTCAGAAGCGTCTGTGCAAGGCTATCAACCTGTCTGCCACCGGCGTGTTCGTCGAAACTACCAACCTCGGCCTGCGCAAAGGTCAGCAGGTTGAATTGGCGTTCGCGATCAACCTGGGCACGGTGACCAAGCTGCACCGTCGCACTGCTGTGGTCGCGCATGTCTCCCAAGGCGGTACCGGATTGATGATGGACGCATTCGCCGCAAGCTAGCGCTGCCGAATCAAGCGGCCGTGCTACCCGGCAGCAGGTCCTGCAAAGGTTTGAGTGGCGCTGTCTTGAAGCTCTGAATAAAGTCGACGCCGAGCGCCGCGAGCCAGGTATGCAGATCGCCGCTGTCAACGCGCTTGGCGGCCGTCTGCAGTCCCATCACCTTGACCGCCTGAACCAGACCCACCGTCTTGGCCTGCGACAATCGATTCTCGAGCGCGCTCGAGGTCAGGATGGGATCGAGTTTCACGAGCCGAATCGCGGGCGATTGCAATATCGGCAGATCGATGCCGCCCAACGTGAGGTTGTCAACGGTCACCGGCACGCCGGCGCGGAAGAAGATCTCGCAGGCTTTGTTCACTTGCTCGGGATGCGTGCGGCAGACGCTCTCGTCTACTTCAAAGCCGACGAGCGCCGGTGGCAAGTTCGCTTTCTTGATGCAGGTTTCAACGAAACTCAGGAAATGGGATTCGCACAAGGCGGTCGCTGAGAGGTTGACCGAAAATGTTGGCGCGTCGCGCTTCCAGACGACTGGGTTGCGATGCAACCAGGTGACCAACTGGCCGATCACGCGGCGATCGATCATCGACGTGAGACCGTGGCCATCCGCGGTCTGCAACAACTGGCCGGGCGAGTGTTCTGCACCGTCGGCGCGGTGCCGCAGCAGGACTTCGAATCGTCGACTGGCTTCGGCCGTGCGCAAGCGCACTAACTGCTGCACATAAAGGACCATTTCTTGATCGCGGATCTGCGAGTACACCTCGTCCAGGGACACTTCGCGTTCGGGCGCAGTGGGCCGAGCAGATGCGACCACACTGGCAGCCGCAGCCGCTACATGCGCCTGCGCGAGCGCTTCTCCGATCGTGGCCAGCAATTTGCGCACCGACGGCGTCAGAAACCGCACCGCAGCATCATCGTCCGCGGCATCAAAGCTCTCGCTTGCCAGCAGCGCGATGCCCCGTAGCGCGAGCTCTGGATCGCGGATGGCGAGCAGCACGGCCCCCGTCTCACCCTCACAGGCGACCAGACGGGACTCGAGCTTCGTGCTCAGCACGAAAGCGTCCAGCGCGTCGGCCAACG
>JAGRJB010000385.1 GCA_020442965.1 Pseudomonadales bacterium | reverse complement strand
CCAGTTCGGCTTCTGCGCGCGCGCGCGCGCCGGCGGCCGCATCTAACGACGCGCGCAACGTAACGAGCTCGTCGTTCAACTCGTCTTTGCTCGCCAGTTGAGCGATATGCTCCGCGCGCGCCGCCGCTAACTCACGTTCGAGCGTTACGAGCCGCTCGCCCTTTTGGCGCAGTCGCTCTTCGACGCCATGCAGCGTCGCGGTCAGTCCACGGAGATCGACACCGTTAGGCGCGAAAGTGGTCGGGTCGAGCGCCGCGTGGCGCTGCGTCGCTTCGTCGGCGTCGTCGGCGAACGGTAGGCTCGCTTGCGGCGCGACCCAGGTGTCGGTATGGGAAACCTGATCCTCAGCGAGACTCGCTTCATAAGCTTCGACGTCGAGGACCGGCAATTCGGCGGTGTCCTCTGCATCGCCTGGGGCTGGCTCCGTGGGATTCATCGGCACAGACACTAGGTTTGCTCCCTCTTCACGCGGCGTCCCGTTCGCTTGCCGACCGAATTATTGCAGAATTGCGCTGCCCGCGATTTAACGATTTACGCCCCGCAGGCCGCTTTTACGAGATGCTCGTCTCACTCTCGATCGGCTTCTGTAGAATCGCGGCGATGCGAAACGTGTGGATCCTGGCGCTCGCACAAGCCTTTTCGGCGTGCGGCACGATCATGCTGGTCACGTTCGGCGGAATCGTCGGCACGCAGATCACGCCAATTCCGGCACTCGCGACACTCCCATTGTCGATGTCGATCCTGGGTGTTGCCCTGTGCTCGCTTCCGGCCGCCGCTTTGATGCGCCGTATCGGCCGCAAACCCGGCTTCGTCGGCAGCGCGTTGGTAGCCACGTGCGCTGCCTTGATTTGCGCCTTCAGCATCGCGCATGAATCATTCATCGGCCTGTGTGTGGCCGGCTTTCTGCTCGGCTCCAATATGGCGTTCGTGCAGCAGTACCGGTTCGCCGCAACCGAGTACGTCAGCGAGCTCGACGCTGGGCGCGCCGTGTCGACCGTCATGCTGGGCACACTGGTTGCAGCATGGCTGGGGCCCGAGCTCGGCGACCGACTCCGGTTGTTAGGTGGCTGGGCGGAATTCAGCGGCTCATTCGTCGGTCTCGCGGTGCTGCTGTTACTCGGCGCGCTCGTCCTGCTGGCACTCGAGGCGCCACTGCCGCGCGCGACCGTCGAGCAAGCTGCGCCACGACCGCTGCGCGTCATTGCCGCTCAACCGCGTTACATCGTGGCACTGCTCGCGGGCCTGTCGTCTTACGTGGTCATGAGTTTCATCATGACCGCGACTCCGATCAGCATGCACGTGCTCGACGGCATGAGCGTCGGCGAAACCAAGCGAGTCATTTCGACCCATCTGCTGGCGATGTATCTGCCTTCCCTCGCCAGCGGCTGGCTCATCCGCGTGTTGGGCACTCGAATGATGATGTATCTCGGCATCGCTTGCATGGGCACCTGCGTGATCATCAGCAGTGTCGTCGGACATCACTTCGTCCACTACCTGACCGGACTAGCGCTGCTCGGCGTCGGCTGGAATTTCCTGTTCGTCTCCGGAACAACCCTGCTAACGACCACCTATCGTCCCGCGGAGCGCTTCGCCGCGCAGGGTCTGAACGACTTCACGATATTTGGCTCGCAGGCCATCGCATCGTTCGCGGCGGGACCGGCAATCACACTGCTGGGTTGGCGGCCACTCAACCTGATCGCAGTACCGGTGCTCGTCGGTATGCTGTTCGCCGTGTGGCGCCTGGGCAAGCACTCCCATCAGCCTGCGAGAAACGGCACCGCCGCTGCGGCGACCGCTTCGGGCGCCACCTCGAACAAGCCGTGACCGTAGTCTGGTAAGTCGACACAGCGGGTACCTTTCATGAGGTCGCGCGCGCGCGCGGTCGGCTCCCACAAATCGTCTTTGGGGCGCAGGATGAGTGTCGGCTGCTCGATGAGTGGCAGGCGCTCCCGGGCCGGCCAGTTCATCACCGCATTCGCCCCCCACCACGCCGCCCGACCATTGTACAGCTTCTCGGCGAACGACTGCGCCAGCACCTCAAGCGTCACCCCTGGGCCGCGCCACTGCGCGCTGCGCGCCCATTCGATCGTTAGATGGCTGCCATCTTCCTGCGGCGACACCGGCCACGGAGCCTTCTTGAAAGCGTCGCGCTCTTCGGTCGTTAGCAGTGGCACGGCTACGAGAATCAGGCGTCGCACGATCGTCGGGCGCGCGAGCGCCAACTCGGTCGCGATCGCAGTGCCCGTGTGATAGCCCAGAATATCGACACGGCGCAATCGCATCGTATCGAGGAAATCGCCAACGGCGGCGGCATAATCGGCGATCGTCGGCGCTTCGCGCGGCGGATCGGACTGGCCGAATCCCGGCGTATCCGGACAATAGACTGAGCGTGTCTGACCGAGGATGCGAGCGAACTGCTGAAAAACTCGTCCCGACGCGGGACTCTGGTGCAGACACAAAAGC
>JAGRJB010000384.1 GCA_020442965.1 Pseudomonadales bacterium | reverse complement strand
CTGCATTGCCCGAGGAACTCGAGATGTTCGTGGGCGACAGTCGGATATTGGGTGTCAGTGCTCGGCGGATCGCCGTTGCCAATGGCAAGGTGCTCTCAGTAACAACCGTCGCCTCTGACGGTGTCTTGCTGCTGGGCGAGGGCACCGGCATTACGACGGTGCAATTGTGGTTGCAGGACGGATCGCAGCACCGACTGACCGTGCGTGTCGTGGCCGCCGATCTCGAGCACACCCTGGCGAGCGTTGCCAATCTTATTGCGGACCTGCCCGAGCTCAAGGCGAGAATCGCTGGTCAGCGAGTGGTGATCGATGCCGTCGCCGCCGGCGAGCGTGCAGCCGAGCGGGCTTCGGTGGTCGCGGCACTGTATCCGGGAGTGGTGCTCAATCTGGTTGCCAAGGTTGGTATCGACCGCATGATCCATTTCGACGTTCGGATCGTCGAGTTTCGCCAGTCGCGCCTGCGGGAGCTGGGCGTGCGCTGGAACACCGACATCCCCGGACCGAGCGGTCGTCTGGTCGCCGACGTGGCGAGCACCGCGGCGCAGCGCACGCGACCTTTGCGCGCGTTCTTCGGCATCGCGACCGAGCTGGAATCACGCATCCGTTTGCTCGAGGAGGCGGGCGACGCGATGGTGGTCGCAGAACCGACCTTGAGTTGCCGCAGCGGCGGGAGTGCCCGCTTCGTGTCCGGTGGCGAAGTACCGATACCCGTGATCGACAAACTCGGGAGTGCCGACGTCGAGTTCAAGGAGTACGGCGTGATTCTCGATGTTCGGCCCGTGGCCGATGCGAGTGGCGGAATCGTTGCGCGAGTCGATACCGAGGTGAGCCAAGTCGACGAGGCGCAGCGCGTCCTCGGCGTGCCTGGTTTTCTCAAGCGCCGCAGCGCAACGGACGTAACGCTGCGCGACGGTGAAACACTGGTCATCGCCGGACTCGTGAATCGTCTGCGCACTAACAATGTCAGCGGCTTACCCGGTCTGCAGCGCCTACCGGGGGTCGGCCGAGCGTTCGGTGCAAAGGGGCGGCGCGATGAGAATAGTGAGCTCGTGATCTTCCTGACGCCTCACCTGTTGGCGGCCGAACCGGCACCGCCCGACGCCGCGACGGCTGCGGCCACGGCACTGGCCGACCGGCTGCAACGAGCCCGCGAGCGAATGCAAGCGCCATGAGCCTGTTCGCATTGCAGATCGAGGGACCGTCCGGGACGCGTAACCTGGCGTTAGGTGCCGCCTGCATCACGGTGGGTAGTGCCGCGGACGCCGCGCTGGTCCTGAACGGCGAGGGGGTCGCGCGCTGTCATGCCGAACTCGTGCGCGACGAGGCGAGCGGTAGTTACTGGCTGCAGGATCTCGGCACGACGCACGGCACCTGGGTCAATGATGAGCGCGTGGTGCGCTACGGGCCGGTCGGGGAGCGCGACCGGGTAAGAATTGGGAGCTACCATTTGCGGTTAGCCCGCAGCGGACGCGAATCGCTCTACGGTCACTCGCGGCGCTGGTCGCAATCAACCGCCGTGCCTCCTGCGTGCACCCTGCCATCGACCACCGCTCCCTGGAGCGACATAGCAACGCGAGTGCATGCCGAGTTGATCGACCGCCTCGATCTGCGCCGCCGCGATATCGCGTCGATGCCTGAATCGGAGCTGCGCCGGCAAGCGAGCCTCCTGCTGGATGAACTGCTGCGCGCCGACTGGCTGCGTGATGTCACTGATCCGCAGCGGTTCAAGCAGTTCGTACTCGATGAGACGCTCGGACTCGGACCACTCGAAGCGCTACTCGCGAACGACTCGATTACGGAGATCATGGTGAATCACGCCGCCGAGATCTATGTCGAACAACATGGACGTCTCGAGCGTGCGCCGGTGGTATTCAGCAGCGAGCGAGCGCTGCGCGGCGTGATCGAACGCATCGTTGCGCGGGTCGGTCGCCGCGTCGACGACGCATCGCCCATGGTTGACGCCCGATTACCCGACGGATCGCGGGTAAACGTAGCCATTCCGCCGATCGCCCTGCGTGGGCCCGCCGTCACCATCCGCAAGTTTGCGCGCCGACGTTTGGGCCCTGCCGAACTGATCGCAGGTGGATCACTCGACGAAGCCATGATGGATTTTCTGGCCATTTGCGTAGAACAGCGGCGCAACGTCATTGTCTCCGGCGGTACCGGGACCGGTAAGACCACGCTACTTAACGTGCTGTCGGGCCTTGTTCCGGCGAACGAAAGAGTCGTTACGATCGAGGATGCGGCCGAGCTGCAGCTTACGCACGGCAATCTAATCACGCTCGAGGCCCGGCCGCACAACGCGGAGGGGCGTGGACTCGTCACCATTCGCGATCTTGTGCGCAATGCATTGCGTATGCGGCCTGACCGCATCGTTGTCGGAGAATGCCGTGGTGGCGAGGCGCTCGACATGTTGCAAGCCATGAACACCGGGCATGACGGCTCGCTAACGACCGTGCACGCGAACACGCCGCGTGACGCACTGTCCCGTCTTGAAGTGATGGTGCTGATGGCTGGGATGGACCTGCCGGTTTCGGCGATTCGCGAGCAGATCAGTTCGGCGGTCCAAGTGATCGTTCAGCAGACGCGCTTCGCCTGTGGTGCCCGACGAGTGACTCATATTGTAGAGGTGACGGGCATCGAAGGCAGTCGGATTCAGACACAGGATGTATTTCGATTCGTTCGCACGGGCGTCGGATCAGGCGGTCGGGTTCAGGGCTGCTTCTCTGGCTGTGGCCACGTGCCAACGTTCTATGACGATCTGGAGCGCATCGGTTCGCAGCTCGATCGCTCGGCGTTCGCTGTCTCGACGCCGAGGCATGACCAATGATGCTTTGGGCGATGCTGGCGGGGCTTTGTTCGGCGACCTTCGTGTTCGCCGTTGGGCGCGGCGCCCGCTGGCAAGCTGCGCGCCACGAGACGCGGCTGGCCGATTTGTCCGCGCGCGGGCTCGCTGACCTGTTCTTGTTCGTCAGCCCTGCGACTCTCGTGAAATGGAGCAGTCTCGCCTTCGGCTCGATTCTGCTCGTGGTTCTGCTGCTGACGGGTAGCGTCCTATTGGCCGCGCCGGCAGCGCTAGCGACCTGGATGTTGCCACCCGCCGTCGTCAGGGTTCTGCGACGGCGCCGACTGCGAACGATCGCGCTGCAATTCCCGGATGGGCTCGATGCACTCGCGATGGCGCTGCGGTCGGGCCTCAGCATCACGCAGGCGATAGCAGTGGTTGCCGAACAGCAACCCGCGCCGCTCGCGCAGGAGTTTGCGCTCGTCAGTCGCACGCAGCGCGTCGGGCTTTCGCTCGACGAGGCGCTCGCCAACTTCACGCGGCGGGCGCCACTCGATGAAATTGCGATGCTGATCGTGACGATCCGGATCGCACGCGAAACCGGCGGTACACTCGCAGAGGCTCTCGATCGCCTGGCAGCGACCGTCCGTCGCAAGCTCGCTCTGGAAGGCAAGATACGGGCGCTAACAGCTCAAGGCCGAATCCAGGGGATCATCGTTGCGCTGTTGCCGCCATTTCTGATGCTGGCGCTACTTTGGCTGCAGCCGGAGACTATGCGGCTGCTGTTCACCACGCCCGTGGGTTGGGCAACGCTAGGTGCGATCGGGGTACTCGAGTGCATCGGCTACCTACTGATCCGGCGTATTGTCCGGATCGAAATCTAGGACACCGTCATGAGCCTGTATGCCAGACGCTAGCATTTCGCTCTTCGGCACACTTGGCGCCGCGGCAGTTGGCTGTGCGACGGTGCTGCTCTACCGTTTGGTCGATCGTGCGCCGCGGTCGCCGTCTGCGAACGCGGCGGATGCGTCAATCGTGCTGCGATTGATCTGGCCGCTCATTCGCTTGCTGTCATTTTATCTCGGTCCGCACCTGGCTGTGCGCCGGCGGGAGGGGGTACTGCGGTTACTACAAGCCGCGGAGCTGGATCAGGTGTTCCTGCCGCAGGAATGGTTGGCGACACGGCTGGTTGTCGCAGCACTGGCGGCGATCACGTCGTTGGTCTTGGCCCGTTGGTTCG
>JAGRJB010000383.1 GCA_020442965.1 Pseudomonadales bacterium | reverse complement strand
ACCGGCGCGGGGCCCATCGGCATCATGGCGGTCGCCATTGCACGCTTCGTCGGCGCACGTCATGTCGTCATCACCGATGTGAACGACTACCGACTCGATCTCGCCGCGAAAATGGGTGCGACCCGTGTGGTCAATGTCAGTCGTGCGAAGCTCGATGACACCATGCGAGATCTCGGCATGCAGGAGGGCTTCGACGTGGGCCTCGAGATGTCGGGTAATCCGCAGGCGTTTCGCGATCTGCTCAGAACCATGCACCACGGCGGCAGCGTCGCCTTGTTAGGCATACCACCCGAGGAAACTGCGATCGACTGGAATCAGGTGATCTTCAAGGGACTCGCCATGAAGGGCATCTATGGTCGTGAGATGTTCGAAACCTGGTACAAGATGACAGCGATGCTGCAGAGTGGCCTCGATATCAGCCAGATCATCACGCACCATTTTCCGATTCAGGATTTCCAGCACGGCTTCGAGACGATGGGTTCGGGGCAATCCGGCAAGGTGATCCTCGATTGGTCGAGCCTGCACTAACGAACAACGAGATAAAAATGCAATTTGTCGTCGAATGCCGAGACAAGCCCGGGCACCTGGAACTACGTCAGGCGACCCGCCCACCCCATCTCGAGCACATGAACAGCTACGCTCGCAGCATTCTCATTGCCGGGCCATTGCTCGATGCTCACGGGCAGCCGAACGGATCGCTGTTGATCTTTGAGGTAGAGAATCGTGCAGCACTCGACCAGATCATTCAGAACGATCCGTATGCGCTCGCGGGCCTCTTTGAAACCGTGCGTGTGACACCGTTTCGCAAGACGCTGCCGGCCGTAACCTAGTGGATTTGCTGGTCGCGCAGCTGTCCGACCCGACATTCTGGACCTTTGCCGCGATCGGCTTTTGCGCACAGCTGCTCGACGGCGCGCTCGGCATGGGCTTCGGCGCACTGTCCGCACTCAGCATGACGGTCATCGGCTACCCACGCCAGATCGTTAGTGCGTCCATCAATGGTGCCAAGATGTTCACGGGCGCGATTTCCGGGATTTCTCATATCGCTGCTGGCAACGTCGACTGGCGCTTGTTTGGCTGGCTGCTGGCCGGCGGGCTGAGCGGAGCACTCGCGGGCGCGTTGCTGCTGACACGCTTCACGGCCGAATGGGTCGGCCTCGCGGTGGACGCATACCTGTTCACCGTGGGTGTCTACATCCTCTACCGTGCCCGACGCCGCCCCGATGGTGGGCGCGTCAGTGCTCCCCGCATCGCGAGCGTCGGCGGCGCTGCGGGGTTTCTCGAAGCGATGATCGGCGTGTGGGGTCCGCTCGCCACCGGCAACCTCATTGCGCTTGGTACGGAGCCGCGACATGCCGTCGGTACCGGCAATCTCGCCGAGGCGGTAATCGCGGTCGTTGTATTCACCGTGCTGGTCCAGCATGTCGGCTTTGAACGCTTGAGCGTTGCCGTGCTCGGGCTTTTGATCGGTGCGTTGCTGTCCGCACCGCTCGCGGCATTTCTGACTGCACGATTACCCAAGCGTCGACTGATGCTGGGGGTTGGCGCGCTCGTGATTGCAATCAGTTTGCTGCGACTGTGGCGGGATTTCTGGTCCACTTAGCACCGCGCCCGAGGTGCCGCCGCACACCCGGCGCGGCCCGACCGCTGGAAAAGGCTAGTCGAAGAATCCCTCGGCGCGCAGTGAATCCCAGAGCCGTTCGATCGCGCGGCCCGCTTCCCGAGAAATACGCCCGAGATCCGCTGCGACGAAACGTCCGTTCCAGACCTGCAATCGACCATCCGTCATAACGTGACGGACCGACATGCCGTTGGCATACAACAGGTTATTCAGTGGCTCGGGCGGCAACGTACCGACGCCGACAAGGGGAC
>JAGRJB010000382.1 GCA_020442965.1 Pseudomonadales bacterium | reverse complement strand
GATCGTCGGCGCGCGCCGTGCCGGCGCCGACGGGCATTGCACAGAGGAACAGCGCGGCCAGTACCGCTGCCAGCGTGAACAAGAGGCTGGATCGCGGGCAGTGGCAGCGACGTGGCATGGTGGATCCTCGAAGATATCGCGAACAGGTGCGCGAAAAGTAATGTATCAATCATGCGTCGGTGGGCACAATGGTCATAGTGATGAGACGAATTTCGGACGACCAGACAGGAGGGCATCTCGGTGACCAACGCTTCGAATGAGCCAGCGGTGCATTTACCGCGTACCACCAAAGGCAAGCGACCGCATTTCTTCGACGATCCGTCGCTCGATCAGATGATGACGTTTCTGCTCGAGCTGGCCGCTGAGGTGTCTGTGCTGCGCGCGCGCCAGGATACCATCGAGCGGCTGATGGACGAGCAGGGCAGTGTCACGCGTGCGGCGATAGAGCATTATTCCCCATCGCCCGAGGTGCTGGCGGATCGCACCGCCTGGAATGCGGGTTTTCTGCAGCGCGTACTGCGTATCCACACGGTTGAGAAGTAGTGGCGCCGTGCTGGCGGCGCTGAGTGGCGCAGCGGAGCCTGCGCAGGACGACCACGCAACCGTGGCCGATTTGTTAGCACGGGCGGGGCCCCTGCCAAGCGGCAGTCTTGCGATCAGGCAGCCGGGAGAATTGACATGCGAATGAAGCCCTATCTGGTGGCAGACGACGCGCGACGCCTGGCGGCGGCGTGTCGAGAAGCAGCCTCGAAACAAGGTTTCTCGGTGACGATCGTCATCGTGGACGAGGCTGGGCACCCGCTGCATCTCGAGCGCCTCGATGCGCGGCCGCTGACCGTTGACGTTGCGCTGCGCAAGGCGCGTACCGCTGTGATGACGCATCGCCCGAGCGGAGTGTGGCAGGAGCGTGTGCAGGATGCGCCGCATCTCATGGCGCTGGATCTCCTGCCCTTGCGCGGCGCAGTCCCGCTGTTGTATCAAGGGCAGTGTATCGGCGCGATCGGTGTTTCCGGCGCGACGGCCGAGGAAGACGAGCAGGTCGCGCAAGCCGGCGTCGATACACTAGCCTCGTTGGCGATCGAACGGTAGGAGTGGAGCATCATGACAAGCAGCAGCCCGCAGCGCGTCCCCAATATCGAAGCCTTGTTTCAGCCGACTCACGACGAGGGGGCGCGACAGCAATTCGTCGCCAGCTTGCGCAAACACGCGATCATCGACATGCGTGCAGACCTGGCGCGCGATTACCAGGAGTGCGTCGCGCCCGAGCTGGCGGCTCGGGGTGCCAAACCGGCCGACTGGCGCGCTATTGAACGCGCCATGGAAAAGCGGCCGTCGTACCGCTTTTACAGCACGGTTCGCTATCACGCACAGGAGATGTGCTACCAGTCGGTGCAGCCGACGATCGAGCGTGCCCTGCCAGCGATGATCGAAACGAGCCGCTCGATCGCTGCTGATAACCCGCACGGCGGCACATTGCGACTGGCCGAGAACTTCGAGGTGCCGCGCTATGTGAGCGCATTGGATGTCCACCTCATACCCGGTTGCTTTCACACCGAACATACGATCGACGACGTGGCGCAAGGTGCGGTGACAGCATTCGGCGGCAAAGTGTTTACGGGTCAGCATCCTTATCGCAAGCGGCCCGGTGTCGTGGCGGAGTCGATCAGTCACTGGTTGAAGCTGCGCTACCCCGACTTCAAGCCGCGGCGGATACTCGACATGGGCACGACCAGCGGCAAGAACCTGGCGCCCTTTGCCGCAGTGTTTCCGCAGGCCGAACTACACGGCATCGATGTTGCTGCGCCAACGCTGCGCTTTGGCCACGCACTCGCGGCCCATGAAGGGGTGCCTATACATTTCAGTCAACAAAATGCTGAGGCAACTGACTTTCCCGACGGGCATTTCGACTTGATCGTGTCGAGTTTCTTTTTCCATGAAGTCTCGAGCGTTGCGGTGCCGCGCATTCTGCGTGAATGCGCCCGCCTGTTAGCGCCAGGCGGCATGATGGTCCATATGGAGTTACCGAATGAAGCCGCGGTGGGCGCGTACGAGAACTTCTTCTGGAATTGGGACATCGAGAACAACAACGAACCTCACTACGGCAAGTTCCGTGCCTCCGATCCGTTCGAGAGCTGCGTTGCCGCCGGATTTGCGCGCAACGAGTGTTTCGCTCATCGTATTCCCGACTATGCGTCATTCGGTGCCGAGAAGCTGGCGCGGTTCGTCCGCGGCGAGCTCGAAGCACCGCCGCATGGCGCTGGCGGCTGGTTCGTGTTTGGCGCGCGGAAACTCGCTACGACATGAGACGGCGGCGCGCCGCGACGGCAAACTAGATCAACATGACTACGTCTGCGCTGGCCTGCAGTGCGTTGACCAGCGCTATGACCTGTTCGCGGCCGGTCGCCCGGATGGTATAGGTGATGGCAACATAGCTCGCGTGGGTACTGTCGCGTTCGACGGCGGTCGACAGATCGAAATCCGGTGCGTGGACCGCCACGATCGCGTCAATCCGCAAGCGCAAGTCTGCGCTACGTCTTGCAACGACCTTGATCGGGTAGTCGACTGGAAAATTCAGCAAAGGCTTGGTTTCGGTTGTCATATTACCAGTCGCGAGCAGCCGCTCCGCTACCAAGGCGTGTTGGCGACCGCGCTCTTGTAGGCTTGATACGCATCGTATAGTCGCCGCCAAACCGGACCAGGCTTGCCCCTCCCGACGGCTCGACCATCGAGGCGCGTGACCGGCTGCACCTCCCGTGTTGCGGCGCCGAGGAGAATCTCATCGGCAGCGCGTAACTCCCGTTCCGTAATGCGCTCACTGCGGTGCGCAACACCCGCTGCCGCCGCGATTTCTTCCATGACGCCGCGCGTGGTGCCTGGCAGCAGGCGCTGCGAGTTAGGTGGCGTGCGCAGCTCGCCGTTCAGAACGACATGCACGCTCGAGGCTGAGGCATCGGTAAGCTCGCCTTCGCGCAGCAAAACGGTTTCGCCGGCGTCCGCATCGACCGCGAGTTGACGCAGCAATACATTGGCGAGCAACGATACGGACTTGATGTCGCACCGTGCCCAGCGAGTGTCCTCAGCAGTGATACAGGCAACGCCGTTCGCGAGGACGCTCGCCGACAAGGCCGGCCAGGGCGCCGCGAACGCGAACACTGTACGGGGAACGTCGGGCAACGGTGCGTGATTGCGCCCGTACTCGGCGCCGCGCGTCACTTGCAGATAGATGTACTGATCACCGCCGCCATTGCGTCCGATCAACTCGCGATAAACGCTGCGCCAGTGGTCGGGTGTCAACGGATCCGTCATGCGGATCGCATTGAGGCTGCGTGTCAAGCGAGCATGGTGTTGCTCGAATCGAAACGGTCGGCCACCATAGACGGGCGTGACTTCATAGGCGCCGTCTGCATACAGGAAGCCGCGATCGAGCGGCGAGATACGCGCCTCGCGCAGCGGCAAATACTCGCCGTTCAGATAGCAGATCGGTAGCGGTTCACCCACGGCGTGTCACTATCGCATCCAGAGTGAGACCGTGTCGGTCAATCGTGACCACCAGCCGCCTTCGGCAACGGCGCTTTGCGGCACCAATGGTGTGCTGGAAATCACGGTCGCACCATCCGCGATCGATACTTGACCGATCGGCTGATCGTCGGCGAGCGGCGCGATCAACGGTTCGTTCAAGGTGGTAGTGGTCACCAGGCTGGCAGCCGAGCCACGCGGAACGGTTGCCCACAGGTCGTGCGCGACGACCGCCGGGATCATGTCCACGGCACCTTTGTAGACGCGCGGCGAGAGGAGTGCTTCGCCCTTTTTCTTCAGGGCGACCGTCTCGTAGAATGTGTAGCCGTAATTCAGCAGCGCAGCGCTCGCGTCCTCGCGTGCCTTCATCGAAGCGGTGCCGAGCACCGCACTAATGAGCCGCATACCGCCACGATTGGCCGATGTCGCCAGGCAATAGCCCGCGGAATCGGTGTGGCCCGTCTTGATCCCATCGACACTGGGATCGCGACCCAACAGCCCATTGCGGTTCTGTTGCTTGATGCCGTTCCATTCGTATTCGCGCAACGAATACCAGCGATAGTACTCGGGGAACTCTGCGATCACCGCGCGCGCCAGTATTGCGATATCGCGCGCGCTCATGCGATGCGTAGGCCCCGGCAACCCGGTGGAATTCTCGAAGTGCGAATTCTTCATGCCGAGTTGTTTTGCGTAGGAGTTCATGATGCCGGCGAAGGCTTGTTCAGTACCGCCAATACGTTCCGCAACGGCGATCGTGGCGTCGTTGCCGGACTGCACCATCATGCCTTTCAGCAGTACTTCCATCGGCACCTGTGTGCCGACTTGCACGAAACTGCGCGACCCTTCGCTCTTCCAGGCGTGCTCGCTGATCGTGACGGGATCGGTGAGTTTGATGCGGCCTTCCTTGAGCGCTTTGAAGGCGGCATAGGCGGTCATCACTTTGGTGATACTGGCCGGTTCCATCGGCTCATCCGCATTGTGTTCAGCGAGCACGGCGCCGGTTTGAAAGTCGATGAGAATATGCGCGCGTGCTTCGATCGACGGCGGTGGCTGCATCGGCACAGCGGCTCCGCTCGACGCTGCGATGAGTAAGTTGCTTGCGAGAAACACGAACGCTAGAGCAACGGCGCGAGTGGGCCGGACGTAATGCATGGGGGTCGATCTCCTGATCGCTGGTCGGGATACGGTGAGAGTTACCGCGGCAGGCGGTCATTGTAGGCAATGCGGCGACGCGACGCACGGAACTCGTGGGCGGTGCAGACTACTCGCCCGCGAGTCGCCCTCCGGCGACCCCAAGTTCGGCGAGTCTTGCCATCATGCGATCGAACTCTTCGACGCTGCCCAGCGGACCGATGCGTACGCGGTGCAGTGGCTGCGCGCCACCCTGGTCGGAGCGTATCGATGCGAGGTCGATACCGTCTGCGAACAGACGCTGCAGCAACGCGCGCGCGTTGTCGAGGCTGCTGAACGCACCAACCTGTATGTAGAGCGGATTGGCTGTTGCCACTGGTGCGGCAAGCGGGCGTTCGGGAAGTGACGATCCGGCGCCGGACGGGGTCAATACGCGAACCTCCACGCGTGCCGTTCCGGCTCGGATCATGTCGAGTTTCGCCGCCGCCGTGTACGAGAGATCGATGATCCGTCCGTCGACGAAAGGACCGCGATCATTGACGCGGACGACTACCGACCTGCCGTTGTCGAGATTGGTGACCTGGACGTAGGCGGGCAGCGGCAGCGTCTTGTGCGCCGCGGTCATTGCATACATGTCGTAGCGTTCGCCATTCGAGGTGTTTTCGGCGTGGAACCCCGGACCGTACCACGAGGCCAATCCGCGCTCGGCGTAGCCATCGGCGGTGCTCATGACCTGGTAGCGGCGACCAAATACTTCGTAGAACGGCGGGTTGCCGTAGCGGCTGCGTGGCTCGGCTCGCGGTACGGCGTCTGGAATCGCTGCGATGTCAGGCGGAGGTGCTGGCAGCGCGCTGCCGCGGTTACGGTTGTCCGTCGATTCATTGCGCGTGCTGACACAGCCTGCTAACAATGCGACGGCACAGATCCCGATCAGCGCGCGGCGCATGACTTATGGAGCGGGCGAGGCCGGCGGCGGCCCGGCGCTGATCGCCGGCTCGGACGGCTGCTGCGGTTGATCGACTGGGGCAACGGTCAGCGGTGGGACTCGGGCAACGATCGCTTGCGCCAGCTCGTAGACCGCCATGGCGTAACGCAGACTACGGTTGTAGCGCGTGATGACCTCGAAGTTCTTGAAGCCGACCCGATAGCTGGGGCCATTGCGCAATTCCGCGGGAATCAGGATGGCGGGCGTGTCGCCCGGCAAAGCCACCGTGAATGTCACGCCCTTGGCGCGCAGGCCGTCGATCGTTTCGTTGAGCGTGAGGTTGCGTGGGTCGGCGACGATCGGCGCGTCCGGCTCGATGCGGCTTTCAACTAGGACCGGACCGTCGCGCTGCCAGCCATGCTCGGCAAAGTAGTTAGCGACGCTCGCCACTACGTCGTCCCAGTCAGAGAACAGGTCGCGGCGGTGATCATTGCTCCCGTCGACCGCGTAGCGTCGATAGCTCGAGGGCATGAACTGAGGTGCGCCCATCGCGCCAGCGTACGATCCAAGCGCGGTCAATGGGTCGATCGCTTCTTCTCTTGTCAGCAGCAGGAAGCTTGCCAGTTCACTCTGGAAGAACTCGGCACGCCGCGGAAAGCCGAAGGCCAGGGTTGTGAGCGCGTCGAGCACCCGATGGCGACCCGTGATTCGTCCGTAGAACGTCTCGACTCCTATGATCGCGACGATGTACTCCGGCGCGACGCCGGTGTCAGCCTGCGCGCGTTCGAGCCGCTCACGATGGTCGACATAGAACTGCACGCCTTCCTTGATGCGCTGCTCGGTGAGGAAGCGGGCGCGGTATTCATACCAGGGCGAGACGCGCTCGGCGGGCCGATTCATCAATTCGATGATTTTCGGTTGGGGCTCAGCCTTGGCCAGGATGCGGTAGATGTCCGCCGCGGGAACACTCTGTTCCTTGGCGGTCTTTTCTACCCATTGCTGCACGTCCGGCCGTTCCAGATCGAAGCGATCCTGGCCCGAGAACTCGCGGTCGGCGACGGCCGGTCCGGCGAA
>JAGRJB010000381.1 GCA_020442965.1 Pseudomonadales bacterium | reverse complement strand
ATCGACCTGTGGGAGCTGAACGAAGCGTTTGCTGTGCAAGTTCTCCATTGTCGTGATCAACTAGGCATCGACGACGGCATTCTGAACGTCAATGGCGGCGCGATTGCGCTCGGTCACCCGTACGGCATGAGTGGCACGCGGCTCGTCGGGCATGCGCTACTAGAGGGGCGGCGACGGGCCGCAAGGAAGGTAGTCGTTACAATGTGTGTGGCGACCGGTATGGGTGCTGCTGGATTATTTGAGGTGTATCCATGAACGACAAAACTGCCGGGCGCCGCGCGCTCGATCCGCTTGATCTGTACGACGTCCGTAGCCTGCTCTCGGAAGACGAGCGCATGGTGCAGGAATCGGTGGCGCGTTTCGTCGATGATCAAGTGTTGCCGAAGATCCAGAAGCATTTTGAAGATCATACGTTTCCGCGCGATCTGATCGGCGGTTTGGCGGACCTGGGCCTGTTCGGCTCATACCTCGAAGGTTACGGTTGCGCCGGCATGAATGCCGCGAGCTACGGGCTCATCTGTCAGGAGCTCGAGCGCGGCGATTCCGGCGTTCGCAGTTTCGTCTCGGTGCAGTCATCGCTTTGCATGTTCCCGATTTACACCTATGGGAGTGACGAGCAGAAGGAAAAGTATCTGCCGAAGATGGCCAAGGGCGAACTGATCGGCTGTTTCGGGCTCACCGAGCCTCACGGCGGCTCGGATCCGCTGAACATGAAAACTCACGCCAAGCGACGTGGCGGCGACTGGGTCTTGAACGGCGCAAAGATGTGGATCACGAACGCATCGATCGCCGATCTGGCGGTGGTCTGGGCGATGACCGAAGAGGGTGTGCGTGGTTTCATCGTCGAGCGTGGTACCCGCGGCCTGGCGACGCCTGAGATCGAGCACAAGTTCAGTCTGCGCGCATCGTCCACGGGGTCGTTGTTCTTCGAGGATGTCGTCGTGCCGGCGGCCAACATGCTGCCGAAGTCCACAGTTGGACTCAAGGCACCGCTATCGTGTCTCACACAGGCGCGCTTTGGAATCTCCTGGGGTGTAATCGGTGCGGCACAAGCGTGCCTGGCGCAATTGTTAGAATACACTGCCTCACGCATCTTGTTCGGCCGGCCGCTCGCGGCCAATCAGGCCATCCAGATCCGGCTCGCCGAGATGGCCCGCAAGATTACGACCGCGCAATTGCTGTCGTTGCAGCTGGCGCGATTGAAGGACAGCGGACGGATGACGCCTGCGCAAGTCTCGCTTGCAAAATGGAACAATTGCCGCATGGCACTCGATATCGCACGCGATTGCCGCGACATGCTGGGTGGCGCCGGCATCAGTGCTGAATTTGTGCCGATACGCCACGCGCTCAATCTTGAGAGCGTCATTACCTATGAGGGCACGGAGACGATCCACCAGCTCACCATCGGGCGTGAGCTGACGGGCATCAATGCGTTCTGATTGGGATCTAAAGGAACTTTGTGATATTCGGCGGCCGCGGTACTACGGCCATCATGACCCGTCCGACGCACACACGCATACCGGCAGGGTCGACGATCTCGACGCCCCAGACATGGGATGTATCGTCGATGCTGAAGGCGCGGGTAGTGCCGCTGATCGTCATACCGACCGGAACCGGTCGTAGATGATTGAGGTTGATCTGTTGTCCCATGCAGACGAAGCGGCTGCGATCGACCAGTCCATTGGCCGCCAAGCTGGCCAATGATTCGGCCAGAATCGCCGACGCCCCGCCATGCAGCGTTCCGTTCGGCTGCCGCGTGCGGGCGTCGACGGTCAGCTCGCCCGTGAGGTAGTCGTCGCCAAGCTCCGTCAGGATGATCCCGACATATTCAGTCGCCGTTTGCGATCCTGTCGCCGAGAATTTCTCGAGCGTGATGTTCGGTGGCCAGATGCGCATGACAATCCTCGGTGCGATTGCCATACATCATAGATCACTGCGCTATCGATCGCATCTCAAATACTCGAGATCATCGACGAGAACGTGACGCGGATGCGATTCGCCACCCGCGCCACGCCAGCCTTGGTTGTTAGGCTGCTACCTTGATTCGCCGCGGCAGCGCCTTGGCCTGCTTCGGGATCGAGATCTCGAGCACACCGTGACGGTTGCTGGCGGCGACCTTCTCGGCATCCACCGTATCCGGCAGGATGAAACGTCGATGGAACTGACCTGCGCCACGCTCCACTCGGCGCTGCACGGCGTTGCCATCCCTGTCGGAACGTGCGCCGCGTTCGCCGCTGATCGTCAATACGCCGTTATCGAGCGTGATTTCGACCGCGTCCGGATCAACGCCAGGGATATCGACAAACAGCTGAAAGCGATCGTCGTATTCGTTGATGTCGACCGTCGGAACCCAGCCGGCGGTTGCGGCGCTGCTGTCCGTATCGTCCCAGCCGGTAAAGAGTCGGTTGATCTGCTGCTGCAGTTGGTTCAATCCAACTGGCTCGTATCGCATGAGTGCCATGTTGAGTTACCTCCAATCGGGTTGCTTGCCTCTGACGCCCTTTGAATCGGGGGTCATACAAGATTTTCAAGGGGCGGGGTATAACTACGTATGCCTCCTCTGTCATGATGCTGCGGTGCATCGACCGCGCGTGTGGAATTGGGAGAACTGGTGGCGTCCATTTACGATTTCAAGGCCAGGTTCCAGGGGCTGCTGCGCCCTTTGGTCCGCGCGTTGGCAGGGGCGGGAGCTACCGCCAACCAGGTCACGATTGCGGCATTGCTGCTGTCGGGCGCGACCGGCGCGTGGCTTGCGCTGGCGGCTGGCTCGCGTGCCGCCTTGTTCGCAGTGCCCGTCGTGCTGTTCGTGCGCATGGCGCTGAATGCGGTGGATGGCATGCTGGCGCGCGAGCACG
>JAGRJB010000380.1 GCA_020442965.1 Pseudomonadales bacterium | reverse complement strand
AGCCCCTGGCGTACTGCGGCGAGCTGCCCGAGGCGCAGCTCGGCGCGCTCGGCTCGGACGCCCGCGCGACCGGCGAGTCTCGCGAAGTATTTCGCACGAGCCTGCAGGCCGACTGGCGCACGAGCTTCGCCGACGTGACTTCGCTCACGGGCTACAACACGTTGCGTCACGACGCCCGGTCCGACGCGACGCGCCTCGTCGGCCCGGCAACGTTCTTCTACCTCGGCCGGCTGCCCTCGGGCGCGGTCGTTCCACAGGTCCTCGAATCGAAGCTGTTCCGCGGCGATCGCGACTACGTGGACGAGTTCAGCCAGGAGCTGCGCCTCGCGGGCGGTGAGGACACGCGGCTGCGCTGGACCGCCGGCCTCTACTACTATCGCCAGACTTATGATGGTGGCCTCGATGCCGGTACGCTGAGCAACCTGCCGGCGAACTTCGTCAGTTTTGTGCCGCCGTTCTACACCGCCATCGCGCGTCCCTGGTTCGTGACGAGCGGCGCGCCGGCCTTCTCGCGCTTCGAGCGCAAGACCGATTCGCGCGCAGTGTTCGGCGCCCTCGAGTTCGATTTCACCGATCGACTGCGCGGGCGTGTCGAGGGCCGCTACACCGACGAGGAGAAGGTCCAGAGCACGCCGATTCGCGACGGTGCCGCGATTGCGAATCCGCGCTCGTTCGAGGACAGCTGGAATTTCTTCACACCGCGAGTCACGCTCGACTTCCGGGCCGCGGAGCAGTGGCTCGTTTACGGCTCGGCGGCCAAGGGCGTAAAGGCCGGCGGGTTCAACGAGAACGCTTCGGTACCTGGCGAGGAATCCTTTGGGCCCGAGGAAAATTGGACCTTCGAGCTCGGCGCGAAGGGCGCGCTGGCAGACGGTCGAGTCAGCCTCGACGCCGCGATCTTCTATGTCGACTGGACCGATATGCAGCTGCCTGCGCTGTCGCCGGGTGCGTCGATTCCGCAGACGGTGACTCTCAATGTCGGCACCGCCACCTCCCGCGGCATCGAACTCGCCCTGCGCGCGGTGCTGACCAGACATCTGAACGCCAACATCGGATTTTCCTACACCGATGCTGAGTTCAAGGACGCGCACAACCGGAGCCTGATCTCGCTGCCCTCGTTCGCAGCGAGTGGCGGCGACATTTCCGGCTACGATCTACCGCGTACGTCGCCCACGCAATGGACTGCGGGCCTCGACTTCCGGCATCCGGCATTCGCGGATTTCGATGTCTTCGGACGCCTGGATTATTCGTACAAGTCGTCGCAGTATCCGACGACTGACAGGCTCACCAGAATTGGCGCCATGGAGCGAGTGAACGCCCGCATCGGACTCGAATCCGGGGCCTGGCGGCTCGAACTGTGGGGCGACAACCTGACGGACGATGCCACGCCGACCGGCGCGTTCCGCGACGCATGGCTCAACAACTACGTGGACAACCAGGTTGCGATCTTCCTGAACCGCACCACGGTGTCGTACCCGCGCCTGCGCACCTGGGGCGCCAACGTGAGCTATCGTTTCTAAGATGCGCTACCTGATTGCATTGCTCGCTACGCTGTCGTGCTGGTCCGGGGTGGCTAGTGCTGCCCCGACCCGCGCGGTCACCACCACCGAAGGCGACGTGACCGGACTGATGCAAGGCGGCATCGCGGTGTTTCGCGGCTTGCCCTACGGCGCGGCGCCCGAGGGCGAGTTGCGCTGGCGTCCGCCGCAGCCTGCGCCGCGGCGGGCAGCCGTGTTCGCTGCCGAAGACTTCGGGACCGTGTGCCCGCAGTCGCAGCGCGTGTCGCAGAACCTCGCCGGGGTTCCGATGGGCGAGGACTGCCTGAGGCTCAATATCTATTCGCCTGCGGGTGCCTTCGACGGCGGCGAGCCGTTGCCGGTGATGGTCTGGATCCATGGCGGGAGCTTTCGCTGGGGTGCGGGCTCGTATCCCGGCGGTGAGCCGTTCGCGCTGGCGCACCACGGCGTTGTCGTCGTCACGATCAACTACCGGCTCGGCCGGCTCGGGCTCTTCGCTCATCCGGCGCTGTCGGCGTCGATGCCCAACGAGCCTGTGGGCAACTACGCACTCATGGACCAGATCGCGGCGCTGCGCTGGGTACAGGCCAACATTGCCGCCTTCGGCGGCGATCCGGCGCGTGTGACGATCTTCGGCCAGTCGGCGGGCGGCGTATCGGTCACGACGTTGATGGCTGTGCCGTCCGCGCGCGGTCTTTTCCGCGGTGCGATCGCGCAGAGCGGTGCCTCACGTATCGAGGGTGATCGCGTGCTGCGCGCCACGGGCGGACCTTTCCTTTCGCTCGAGGCGGACGGTCTCGCGATGGCGCAGAGTTTCGGCGTCGCCAACGACGCGTCGGCGCCGCAGAAGCTGCGTGCGCTCGATGTCGAGGCGATCGGCAGGTACTCCGAGAAGGAAGTGCCTAACTCGATGAATCCGGTCGTCGACGGACGCCTGTTGCCCGAAGACATCTCGCGCATCTTCCGCGCCGGGCGGCAGCAGCCGGTGCCGTTCCTGACAGGCACGACGACTTGGGAAGCGTCGCTGCTCGGAACGTATCCGTTCAAGCTCGAAGACCTGGTGCTCGG
>JAGRJB010000379.1 GCA_020442965.1 Pseudomonadales bacterium | reverse complement strand
CCGCGCGGAAGGTATCGCCGGCGGCCAGTACGACGCGCAGATTGGCGTCCACCAGACGGCGCGCGAGTTTGCCGATGCTGGTGGTTTTGCCGGAGCCATTGACGCCGACTACGAGAATGACGAATGGCTGCTGCGCGCGATCGATGGCGAGTGGTATCTGGCAGGGCAGCAGAATTTCGACTAACGATTCACGCAGGGCTGTCAGCAGCGCTTCGACGTCGGCGAGTTCATTGCGAGCAACGCGACGCCTCAGGCCGTCGAGGATGTGCCGGGTCGCCTCGACTCCCACATCGGCAGTCAGCAGGCGCGTCTCGAGTTCCTCCAGGATCTCGGCGTCGATCCTGCGGCCGCCAAAGGCATCGGCGAGATCGTACGACAGCCAGGAGTTAGGCCGATTGAGTTTGGCGCGCAGGCGGCCGAGGAAACCGCCGCTGGCTGCAGGCTTGGTAGTAGTCAACTACGGCTGGACCACCGCGGGATTGGCGATGTTGATCGTACCGCCGGTTGCGCTGAAGGTAACGGCCTCCGTTTGCATCTCGGTGAGTACCGCTAACCCGGTCGCGGTCGGCGGACTGCCGGGCGTCAGGAGCGACCCGTGCTCACCCGCCACAAAGTTGACGTAGCCGGAGCCGACCACCGGCGACGTCGCTGGCGTCACGCGCGGCAGGCCAGGGCCAGCCGCGCGGATCAGGCGTTGCGTCGCTGAGTTCGGTATCACCTGATCGGGGAGCGAAGGCGGCGTCCCCGAACCGCCGATCACTTGCGACACGTACACACGGCGCTGCGCAAGCGCCGCACCGATGTAGTTCAAGGGATCGCCGGCATCGATAATGGTCTGCGCATCGCGGAAGAACTGGGCGTAGAGGGTCGAGCCAGGCGTAAGCCCCTGCGCTGCCAGGCCGGCGTTGATTCGAGGGCCGAAGCTGACGGAATCGCGGATCAATTCGGCGATGCCGCCGCCGGGCACTGACAACACGACCGTCGGCACCAGTGCCGGTGCGCTGGGCAATACGGCAGCATAGCTGACGCCCGTAATCGATCCCAGCGAGAGCCCCACGAATGCGATACGCGAGCCGTCGATGTCGACGGTCGCCGGGTTTGCGTCGAGATCGAGCGTCGGCAGGGCGCGCGTCAAGGCTAACAAGTTGGCTGCGCCCTGGCGCAGGCTATCGCGGCTGGCGCGTACGTTGGTCAGATTGATGTAGTGCGTACCGGATGCATCGGTCACGCCATCGGGTCCTGGCGCGCCGGTTGTGTTGTTGACGAGGTCGAGATTGAAGGTCTGTTCGTTGGCTGCCTGATAGAGCGGGTTGGTAGCACTCGTGATGCCGTGATAGGGCAAATCGATCGCCGCGACCGCCCAGCCAGCCTGGGCCAACGACGCGGCGATCGCGACGGCCTGCGAACGATCGCCGGTAATGCCGTGCTGGAAAATAACGACCGGCCAGCCGTTGGCCGGCTTCACGCCACCCGGGCCAGCCGCCGCGTTCGGCACGATCACCAACAGGGGAATCGCCTTCTGCGCCGTAACGGCCGGAATCGGATTGAAACGGGTGAGGTTGCGCTCGTTAGCAGGATCGCTGAGCGGCGCAGGTGGCGGACCGGCCGCCACCCAGTTCTTGGTGAGCACGGACGCGTCATTCGGTCCGGTTGCAATCGGGCTGTAGTAGGGCACCGTCAGCGTGCCGACCCGAGCGTTGGCGATCGGCGGCAAGGCTGCGGAAAACACGTTGAGCGGAATGCTGACCGACGGGTCGATGGCGATCGGCGGCGACGGCGCCATCGGATTGAAAATCAATTGTGCGACGACTCCCATCGTGTCGCGCGTCGCCTGGGTCGAGAAACTGAACGACAGCACGACGTCGGCGGGATTGACGGCCAGCGGGCCAAGTGGCGCGGCGGACGCGACCTGCAATTGCGCGCCGGTCAGTTTGCACACGCCGTTCAGGGTGGCATTCGTAATGCTCGCACAGGTCGGCAGCGCCGCCTTGATCGTGCTGTAGTCGGCATCGGCGGTGACTGCTGCGCCCCCCGCCGTGCGAATCCCGTTCGTTAGTACGACGAGATAGCCATTGTTGGTTGCGCCAGTGCTCGGATTGAGCGGGCGCAGTGGTTTGATTTCCAGAATCGTATTGCCGACGCCAGCGTCGGTGGCGAGACCAGCCGAGTAGTCAGTGCCAAAGGTTAGCAGCGGCGCGTTCGGCGGTGCTTGAAAGCCGATCGTGGCCTTGGTCGTATTGTCGATCGAGACCTGGTACACGCGTACGGACTGCGCCGTCAGGCTCGCAGGATCAATTGGGCTGCCGAAGCGCACGCGAATCGGCGCAGTGGTCGAGAAGCCGTCTAGGGCGTTCAAACTCGCTTGGTTCGGAATGAGAGCACTGGGTGGCTGGATGTTGAGCGTGCCGTCCGCCGTGCCCGAGAAATACAGATCAGTCGGAAAAGGCAGGATGCCCTGCGCCACCTGGAATAGCGCAGCGGTCGGCGCTGGCGCCATTGGGTTATTCGAACCTCCAGCCGGATTGAGATTGCCGCTGGTCGGATTGGTTGCCGTTACGTCCGGCGGGTTGCCGATCGAGCTTGAGCAGCCCGCCGCAAGCATGGTTGCCAACAGGCAGACGGCCACGTGTAGCCTGAACATATCGTTGCTCCTCAAGCAGATCCCCAACTGGACAGACGACTCTCTGGTCGCCGCGTACTAGATTTGTCGTAGACGGTCACTAGGTTACGCTTGCCGCCCGAAGTGTGGCAAGACGGCGACAGGCTGGTAACTAAAGTTGACTGACAAAACTCCGAAACGGCGCGCAGGTCGCGGCGCAGCATCACGAGCAGGCGATCAGCGGGTCCTCAGAATCATTGCGGGCAAGCATCGTGGCCGTCGGCTGCGCTTTCCACCGCTGGATTCGATTCGACCGACACCAGATCGCGTCCGTGAAACGACCTTCAACTGGTTGCAGGGGCGGATGGATGGCGCACGCTGCCTCGATCTCTTTGCGGGCAGCGGCATTCTCGGGCTCGAGGCGCTGTCGCGCGGGGCGGCGCAGGTGAGTTTCGTCGAAAGCAACCGAGGCGCTGCCACAGCGATCCAGAGCGTGTTGATCGAGTGGCGTGAAACGGGCGCGACGGTGATCGCTCGCGACGCGCTCGAGGTCCTGCGGCAAACAGCGGCGACGTCCTTGGGCGGGCCCTTCGAGGTGGTATTTCTCGATCCGCCATTCGATGGGGGCCTACTGGGTTGCGTTGCCGCTGCGCTGGAGCACGGCGACTGGCTCGCCGCGCAGGCCTACATCTATCTTGAACACCGGGCGCGGGAGCCGCTGCCCGACTTGCCCGAAAACTGGCGCCCGTTGAAATCGGGGCGTGCGGGTGAGGTCGAGTATCATCTGTGGGCCCGCCGCGCGGCGGACGAGGAATCTCAGGGGGACTCCGTCAAATGACTCAATCGGCTGTTTATCCAGGCACGTTCGATCCGATTACGAATGGGCATCATGATCTGGTGCGCCGAGCCGCGAAGATTTTTGATCGGGTGATCGTCGGCATCGCAGCCAACCCTAACAAAGCGCCGATGTTCCCGCTCGAGATGCGCGTGTCGCTCGCGCGCCAGGTGCTGGCCGACGTGCCGAATGTCGACGTGCGGGGCTACGCCGGACTGACCGTCGATTTTGCGCGCGACTGCGATGCGCGGGTGATCGTGCGCGGTCTGCGAGCCGTGTCCGACTTCGAATTCGAGTTCCAGCTCGCGAACATGAGCCGCCATTTGTCGCGCGACATCGAAAGTGTGTTCCTGACGCCGAAAGAGCAGTACTCGTTCATTTCGTCGACGCTCGTGAGGGAGATTGCCGTCCTGGGCGGCGATGTGAAGGAGTTCGTGCACCCGATCGTCGAAGCTGAGCTGAAGAAGCAGCGGAAAATCCCGTAGCTCAGTGGGTGGCAGCGGCGCGTTGTGGCCGAGTGTCGAGCGCGCGCGCCACCCCTTCGCGACGACTGTCGGCGCCGCCCTCCAGCGTACCGTCCGGCATGACCATGACGGCGTGAAGTCCCGAACCTTCGGCGCCGCGTCCCGATTTGATGACGTGCCCCATCGCTTTGAGTTCATCGAGGAGCAGCGGATCGAAGCGCTGTTCCTCGATCATGACGGGGCCGCGCGCCACGACGTTGGGTAGCTCGATCGCCGCATCGGGGGACAGTCCCCAGTCGAGTATGCCGACCAGCGTCTTGGCGACATAGCCAATGATCGCGTTGCCGCCCGGTGAGCCAACGCCCAGCAAGAACTGCTTATCCTTGAATACCAACGTTGGTGACATCGATGAGCGCGGCTTCTTGCCCGGCGCCGGCGCATTTGCGATCGGTACGCCGTGATCGTCGATCGGGCGAAACGAGAAGTCCGTTAGCTGATTGTTGAGGAAGAAGCCACTGGCCATTCGTTGCGAGCCGAACAACGACTCGACCGTGGTGGTCATCGAGACGACGCTGCCGTGCGTATCGACCACGACGAAATGGCTGGTGCCGGTGGTGCCGCCCGACGGGTCGGCACCGGCGGCGATGGGGGCACCGGGCGGCGTACCCGCGCTGACCGTTGGCATCGCCCTGTCCAAGGATATGAGCGCGGCGCGCGACTTGAGGTAGCCCGGGTCGAGCAGGCCGTCGATCGGCACCTGAACGAACCGATCGTCGCCGACATACTTGTCCCGATCGGCATATGCGAGGCGCTGCGCCTCGATCAGCAGGTGCCAGCCGCGCACGGTAGTCGCGTCGTTAGCAGCCATATCGAAATTGGCAAGTGTGCCGAGCACTGACAGCACCGCGATGCCGCCCGAGGAGGGCGGCGTCATGCCGCAGACTTCGTAGACGCGATATGGGCGACACACCGGTTCGTGTTGCGCCGCGCGATAGGTGGCGAGATCGGCGCGGGTGAGCGTACCGGGCCGCGGCTCTGCCGCGACGGCCGTGACGATCGAAGCCGCGATCGGTCCGGTGTAGAACGCGTCAGCGCCGCCCGCGGCGATCTGGCGCAACGTCTTCGCATACGCTTCGTTGCGCAGCACATAGCCGACCGGCAGTATCGTTTTGCCGTCAGTGGTTAGGTAGCGCGCGGCGTCGGGTGAGAGCGAGCCGAAGCGCTGGGCCATGGTGCCGATATCGTGCATGCGCGGCGATACGCGGAAGCCGCGCTCGGCGAGATCGATGGCCGGTTGAAACAGGCGCGCCCAAGGCAAGCGACCGTGTTCGCGGTGTGCCAACTCCAGCATGCGCACGACACCGGGCACGCCGACCGAGCGGCCGCTGCGCACGGCATCGGGGAACGAGAGCGGCTTGCCGTCCTGGTCCAGAAACATCGTCGCACTGGCGCCCCTGGGCGCTACTTCACGCCCGTCGTAGGCGATGACATCGCCGGTGGCCGCTTCGTAGTGCAGCAGAAACGCGCCGCCGCCAATGCCGGAGGATTGCGGTTCGACGAGGCCCAATACCGCCTGGATGGCGACCGCCGCGTCGACGGCGCTGCCGCCATCGCGCAGAACCGCGAGCCCCGCGTCCACTGCGAGGGGATTGGCGGCAGCGATCATTGCGCCGCCGTGCCACCGGCGTACGGGTGCAGCTTCGTAAGCTGTGGCGTCCGCCGCGGTTTGGCCGATATCGCTGCGCGCTGTGTCAGGGGTGCTGCAACCGGCGATGCAGGCCCACAGCGCGATCGCGGCGGCCAACAGACTATTGCGGCCCGTGATGAATTCGCTCATGCGCGCACAGTAATGCAAAATGCGCCGATGTGCTCGGACTCCCTCGAGACGCGCCACGATGCGCACGCCGAATCGTCCCTGATCGGGAACTGGGTGCCGATCGCCGCCTACATAGCCGGCGAAGTGGTGCCAGTACGCGAGTTGCGCATCGCGCGGCTGGTGTTAGACGGTACGAGTTACGCGATCCACGATCACGAACAGCGCGTGGTCGACAGTGGTGACCTGCGCGTCGATGCGACTGTCACGCCGCGCGCACTCGATCTCGTGGGCGGCGCAGGTCCGGCGGCGGGCAAGACGATGTTGGCGATCTTCGAACTCGACTCGAATCTCCTGACCATCTGCTACGACATGGAAACCAACCGGCGTCCTGCGACCATGGAACCACTGGAAGATCAGTTGTTATTGCAGATCACCTATACACGCAGCGCGTTCAACTGACGCGGCTTGCAGAGCGGCGCTTCGCTTGCCTGCCGGCGATGCGCGTTCGGACCGGCGGCGGCGGTAGTTTGCCCCGCTTTTCCAGCTCGACCGCTCGCCAGAGATACCAGGCCGCCATCGTCCGATACGGGGCCCACCGCGCGCCGAATTCGCCCAGCGCGCGCGGCGTCGGCATGTGCTTGATGCCATACGCCAGCCGAAAGCCGTTACGTACGCCGAAGTCATCGACCGGGAGCACGTCCGGCCGCCCTAACTGGAACATCAGCAGCATCTCGACGGTCCAGCGTCCGATGCCACGAACTCCTGTTAGCCGGGCGATGATCTGTGCATCGTCCAAGGATCGCAGCGTCTGGCTGACGGGAACGACACCGCTGATCGTCTTATCCGCCAGGTCGTGCAGAGCGGCAACTTTGGCGTATGAAAAGCCGATGCCTCGCAATCGCTCCACGTCGGTCGCCAACACCAGTTCGGGTGCCGGGAACTCGTGATCCGGATACAGATCGGCGAAGCGGCGCAGAATGGTCGCGGCTGCCGTGCCGTTCAACTGTTGGTTGGCGATCGCACGGGCTAACGACCAAAATGGTGTATGGGTAAGTTGCGGCTCGAGCGTGAACTTGCCGGCGACACGCAGCAGCTGGCCCATCACGGGATCAGCGGCGCGCAGGTGGCGGCGCATGCGATTTATTTCCGCGGCCGGTGCGATCATCACTGTTGACAGGTCGGACACCAGTAGGTCGAACGCTGTCCCTGTACACGCCTGCGAATCGTGGTTCCGCAGGTCCGGCAGGGCGCGTCGGCGCGTTCGTAGACGAACAACTTCTGGCGAAAATACCCGGGCGAACCGTCGGCGCCGACGTAGTCGCGCAGGGTGGTGCCGCCGACCTTGATCGCGTTGGCCAGTATGCTGCGCACAGCACGCACCAGCCGGGCACACTCGGCGCGTGTCAGGCCACGCGCATGCCGGCCGGGCCGGATGCCCGAGCGAAACAGCGCTTCGCTGGCGTAGATATTGCCCACGCCGACGACCAATCTGGCGTTCATCAGCAATTGTTTGATTGCAACCCGGCGGCCGCGTGTCACGCGCCAGAGGTACGCGCCGTCGAACGCGTCATCGAAGGGCTCGGGCGCGAGATCGGCGAGTAACGGATGGGTGGCGGGGTCGTTAGTTGTGAAGTGCAGGCTGCCGAAGCGCCGCGGATCGTTGAAGCGCAGCGTTTGGCCCGAGTCGAGCTCGAGATCGAGATGATCGTGGATCAGGCGTGGCGTGGCGGCGGGCAGGACGCGCAAGCTGCCCGACATGCCCAGGTGCAGGATCAGCGTGCCGCGCTCGAGCCGCAACAACAAATACTTCGCGCGACGGTCGGCCCTCTGAATTTTCTGCCCGGCGACCGATGCGGGGAGGTGTCGGGCGACCGGCCAGCGCAACCGCCGATCGTGGACGCGCAACACGTTGATGCGGCGACCGAGCACATGCGGCTCAATCCCGCGCCGGGTAGTCTCGACTTCAGGCAGTTCGGGCGGCACGCCCGAACGTTACTTGATCTTGGTTTCTTTGTACGCCACGTGTTTGCGGACGACGGGATCGTACTTCTTGATTTCCATCTTGTCGGGGTGCAGCCGCTTGTTCTTTGTCACGACATAGAAGTGGCCGGTCTTGGCGGTCGACAGCAACTTGATCTTTTCACGCATGGCAACAAACTCCGACTTAGATCTTCAGGCCCTTACCGCGCAGATCGGCAATGACCGAGTCGATGCCGTTCTTCTCGATCGTGCGCAGACCGTTGGCGGACACGCGCAGACTCACCCAGCGCTTCTCGCCCTCGAGCCAAAAGCGCTGCCGATGCAGATTGGGCAGGAAACGTCGGCGCCGCCTGTTGTTGGCGTGGGACACGGTATTGCCGGTCGTGGGCGACTTACCGGTGACTTGACAGACACGGCTCATAAATAAACCCTGAGAGCTAAAACTGAAAGATTTCAATACGGTACAGTTGCCGACCGGATCGTGCACGGCACAACAGCCAGTGCTGCTGCCGTCAATGGGCCGCCGGTCGTTGGGCTGCACCAAAAGGGCGGCTTTTATACCAGTAGCGTCGATGGGGGGCAAGCTGCCGGCGCCTATTTCGGGATCGGGCCAATGTCCCAACGCCCGGTTGGCCGGGACCCAACGGAGCTAGATGAGCCCCCGCTCGGCAAACGACACGCAAGCGGTATCACCGACGATGAGATGATCGATCAACCGTATATCGATGAGCGCCAGAGCCTCGCGCAGCCGGCGCGTGATCAGTTCATCCGCTTTGCTCGGCTCGGCGACACCCGACGGGTGGTTGTGCGCAAGGATCAGTGCCGCCGCGTTGTGACGGATGGCCTGGCGCACGACCTCGCGTGGATGGACGCTTGCGCCATCAATCGTGCCGCGAAACAGCTCTTCGAAGCGGATCAGGCGATTGCGGTTATCGAGGTAGAGGCAGCAAAACAATTCATAAGGTCGATCGCGTAACTGAGCGACCAGGAAATCGCGCGTCATTGCCGGGGAGGTAAGCCCCGGCTGGTGCACGAGACCCGCGCGGTAATGGCGGCGCGCGATCTCCAGCGAGGCCTGCAGCAACGCGTAGCGGGCGGTGCCCACGCCGCGCTGTGCGAGACACTCCTGTTGCGCTGCGGTCAGCAGCGCTCGAAGTGAACCGAACTGTGCCAGCAGCTCATGGGCAACCTCGACTGCATTGGCGCCGTTGACGCCCGTACCGATCAGCACCGCGATCAGCTCGGCATCCGAGAGTGCTTCGGGTCCGACGTCGAGCAGTTTTTCGCGTGGCCGTTCGCTACGGGGCCAAAGACGCAAACTGCTGCGCGACCGAGTGCCGGATATTGAAGATGTCATAAGGAAATGGTCCGCTGGAACCCGCCGCCGCACCAGCGCACAAATGCGGCTGGATCGCGACAAACATGGGGTTTGCACAAGGAGGGATTTGACCGGGATAATGCCGCAATGAACGGTACTCGCATCGTCCTCGGCGTGACCGGCGGCATCGCTGCTTACAAGAGCCCGGATCTGGTTCGGCGCCTGCGTGAGCGCGGCGCAGAAGTGCAGGTGGTGATGACCGCCGCTGCGCGCGAGTTCGTGACGCCCGTGACTTTTCAGGCCGTATCAGGCCGTGCGGTGCGCAGCGAGCTGTGGGATCCGGCTGCGGAAGCTGCCATGTCGCACATCGAGCTTGCGCGCTGGGCGGACTGCATACTGGTGGCGCCCGCGACCGCCGATTTTCTGGCACGACTTGCGCACGGCCATGCTAACGACTTGCTCACAACCGTGTGTCTGGCCTCACAGGCACCAGTGGCTGTCGCGCCGGCGATGAATCAACAGATGTGGGCAAACGCCGCCACTTGCGACAATGTCGCGCGCTTGCGCGCACGCGGTGTCCGCATTCTCGGTCCCGGTTCCGGCGCTCAGGCTTGTGGCGAAACGGGTGCGGGCCGGATGCTGGAACCCGCGGAGCTGGTCGATCTTCTGGCGCCGTCGAGTGCCCATGCGGGCGGGCTGGCCGGAAAACGTGTGGTCATCACCGCCGGCCCGACTCGCGAACGCATCGATCCGGTGCGGTTCATCAGCAATCGAAGCTCGGGCAAGATGGGCTTTGCCATGGCGCAGGCGGCGCAGGCGGCCGGCGCGGAGGTCGTCTTGGTAGCAGGCCCGGTCGTGCTCGAGACGCCGCGCGGTGTCCAGCGTGTGGACGTCGAAGATGCTGCTGCAATGCTCCAGGCGACGCTCGATGCCATCGCGGGCACCGATATTTTCATCGCGACCGCCGCAGTCGCTGACTATCGTCCGCTACGTGCGGCATCGAGAAAGATCAAGAAGACCAGCGATTCGCTCGATCTCGAGATGCAGCGCACGACCGACATTCTCGCGACGGTAGCCGCGCGAGCTGATCGCCCGTTTGTCGTGGGCTTTGCCGCCGAAACCG
>JAGRJB010000378.1:816-5030 GCA_020442965.1 Pseudomonadales bacterium | reverse complement strand
GCATCGCCAGGCGCGCGGCGTTGATTGCTTTGACGGCACCCATGGCATTGCGCTCGATACACGGAATCTGCACGAGCCCTGCAACCGGATCGCAGGTGAGACCCAGGTTGTGTTCCATCCCAATCTCAGCCGCGTTCTCGACCTGCTCGTTCGTACCATTGAGCGCCGCGACCAACCCCGCGGCCGCCATCGAACACGCTACGCCTACCTCGCCCTGACAACCCATCTCCGCGCCCGAAATCGACGCATTGCGCTTGTACAACATGCCAATTGCACCTGCGGTGAGCAGGAAGCGCCGCACGCCCTCATCGTTGGCGCCTGATTCGAAGCGCCGATAATAGTGCAGCACCGCAGGGATGATGCCGGCCGCGCCATTCGTCGGTGCTGTGACTACACGACCGCCCGCAGCGTTTTCTTCGTTCGCCGCCAGCGCAAACGCGTTCACCCAGTCCATCACGTCGAGCGGCCGTGCGCTCTGACTCTCAGACAACAGCCGATGCAACTTCGGCGCACGACGCCGCACTTTGAGGGAGCCGGGCAATACGCCTTGCTGTGCAAATCCGCGCTCAACGCACTGCTGCATGACCGACCAGATGCGCTCGAGTTCGGCGCGAATCTCACTGTTGTTGCGCCAGGTGCGCTCGTTCGCGAGAACCAGCTCAAAAATGTCGAGCCCCTGCTCGCGGCACATCTGCAGCAACTGCTCACCCGAAGCGAAGTCGAACGGCGGCACCTTGCCGATTGCCGGATCCGCAGTCTCGGTCGCGGTATCGCTATCGACTTCACCGCGGACGATGAAGCCACCGCCGAGCGAATAGTAGTCGTCCTCCGCCAGCTTGTTACCCGCCGTGTCAAGCGCTGTAAAACGCATGCCGTTGGTGTGACGAGGCAGGCGCTCCGCTTGCATCCACAGCAATTGCATCGGTTCATCGAACTCAATATCGTGGCTTCCCGCAAGCTTGAGTCGATGTGTCGAACGAATTCGTGCGATCAATTGGTCCATCGCCTCCGGCTCGATCGCTTTCGGGTCGTTGCCTTCGAGCCCGGCGAGAATCGCCCGATCGGTTGAGTGCCCGCGACCGGTGAGCGCAAGCGAGCCGTACAGGCGCACCGCGATACTCGACGTTTTCGCGAGCAAACCACGACGCTCCAGATCGACCGCAAATGCGCGTGCCGCGCTCATCGGGCCCATCGTGTGTGAACTCGACGGGCCGACGCCGATCTTGAATACATCGAATACGGATAATGTCATGCGCCTACCGAGTGGATAGAGACAGTAAACCGGCGTTGCCCCCGATTGCCGCCGTGTTAGTGGTTATCGTCTGCTCGGTGGCAAAACGATGCAAGTAGTGTGGACCGCCCGCCTTGGGCCCGGTACCCGAGAGGCCGCAGCCACCAAAGGGCTGCACGCCAACGGCGGCACCAATCATGTTGCGGTTGATATAGACGTTGCCGACGCGCGCGCGGCGCGCAATGCGCTGCGCCAACCCGTCGATGCGTGTATGCAACCCGAGCGTCAGGCCGTACCCCAGCGCATTGATCGCATCGATCACGGCGTCGAGTTCTGTAGCCTTGTAACGTACCACATGCACGATCGGACCGAACACCTCGCGTTGTAATTGCCCGATTCTGTCGATCTCGACAGCAAGCGGGCGAAAGTACAGCCCGCCGTCCTCCGCCGCGGACGCGGGCACACGGTGGTGCCAGCGCGCACCGGAGGTGATCAGTGCGGCGTGTGCTTCGAGCACAGCGAGTGACTGCGAATCGATCACTGGCCCAATGTCGGTCGCTAACTGGGCCGGATTCCCGACGCTCAGCTCGTCCATGTAACCCGCCAACAGCGCTAGTACGCGCCCGGCGATCTCTTCTTGCACCACTAACAGCCGCAGCGCGGAACAGCGCTGCCCGGCACTATTGAACCCCGAGTTCACGACATCGACGACCACCTGCTCGGCGAGCGCCGAACTGTCCACAATCATCGCATTCAGCCCGCCTGTCTCGGCGATCAGTGCCGCGATGGCGCCGGATTGCGCGGCGAGCGAGCGCTCGATCAGGCGCGCGGTTTCGGTAGAGCCGGTGAAAGCGATGCCCGCAATGCGTGGATCGCGACAGATCGCCGCACCGACAACCGCGCCGTCGCCCGGCAGGAAGTGCAGCGCATCAGGCGGAATGCCAGCCTCCAACAGCAAGTGTACGGCCATTGCTGCGGTCAGTGGCGTCTGCTCGGCGGGCTTGGCCAGCACAGTATTGCCGGCCGCCAGTGCCGCCGCGACCTGACCTGTGAAGATCGCCAACGGAAAGTTCCAGGGACTGATGCAGCCGAATACGCCGCGGCCTCGCAACCGCAGGATATTGCGCTCGCCGGTTGGTCCCGGCAGCGCGCGCTCATGGCCAAAGTCGTGCCTCGCGGCCGCCGCGTAGTAGCGCAGAAAGTCGACAGCCTCGCGCACCTCCGCCACCGCGTCCGGCAGGGTCTTGCCAGCCTCGCGCACACAACGCGCGACGAGACCAGCAGTCCGCGACTCAAATAGATCGGACGCACGCTCGAGAATTGCCGCGCGCTTTTCGCCACCCAATCCGTCCCAGGCCGGTGCGGCCTGCGTCGCACTGGTTAGTGCCGCCTCGACAGCCGCAGCATCAGCGACCACAACCGTGCCTACAATGTCGGCGCGGATGGCGGGATTGCGCAACGTTTCATGCGCCCCGCGCCACTCCTTGCCGGCCACCAGGGGCGCCGCTGTCCACGCTTGTGCGCTTTCCCGCTCACACTCCGCCAGCAATGCATCGACGACACCACCAGCGGCGAAGTTGACGCCAGCCGAATTGCGTCGCTCGGCACCAAACATCGAGAGCGGCAACGGAATGCGCGGATGGGGTGCCCTCTCAAGACTGTCGCTTTCCGCCACCGGATCGGCAACGACTTCCGCGGCCGGCAGCGCGGCATCCACGATGCGATTGACGAACGAAGTGTTAGCACCATTTTCGAGCAACCGGCGCACGAGATAGGGCAACAGGTCCTCGTGCGCTCCGACGGGTGCATACACGCGACACGCATAACGCCCCCAGTCACCGCCGACGATAGGTTCATAGAGATCTTCACCCATTCCGTGCAGGCGCTGGAACTCGAATCGCGATGCCTGGTGATCGAACAACTGCGCGACGTAAGCAATGGTGTGCGCATTATGCGTCGCAAATTGTGGGTAGATGCGTTCAGCATTCGCTTCGAGCAGTCGCGCGCAGGCCAGGTACGACACATCGGTATTGCACTTGCGGGTGAAAACCGGATAGCCCGACAGTCCGCGCTCCTGCGCACGCTTGATCTCGGTGTCCCAGTAGGCGCCCTTGACGAGCCGCAGCGTGATACGGCGATCGAGCTCGCGGACTCTTTTCGCCAACCACTCGAGCGTCGGATAAGCCCGCTTCTGATAAGCCTGCAGGGCCAGACCAAAACCGGTATAGCCAGCCGTGACGTCACTCGTCAGAATTCGATCGATCAGCAGCAACGACAGCTCAAGACGATCGGCCTCCTCTGCATCGATCGTAATGGCGATACTGGCCTCACGCGCCAATCGCACGAGTTGCTCGATGCGCGGAAAGAGCTCCCGCAGCACGCGCTCACGCTGCGCAAATTCGTAGCGCGGATGCAATGCCGAGAGCTTGACGGAAATGCTATGGCGCTGCGTCATCGGTTCGTCGGTCCGCACGCGCCGCCCGACGGCGCTGATCGCCTGAGTGTATTTCTGCCAATAGCGCTCGGCATCCGCAGCCGTTAGCGCCGCTTCGCCCAACATGTCGAATGAATACCGATACGCACGCTCGTCCTTGCCCGACGCGCGCTGCAGGGCCGCGTCGATATCGCGGCCCATCACAAATGTCGAGCCAAGAATCCGCATCGCGTGTTTGAGTGCCGCACGCGCGATCGGTTCGCCGAGCCGCGCAGTCAGCTTTGCATACCAGGCACCTGGCTCACCGATCTCGGCACGATCCAGGGAGACGACGCGCCCTGTTAGCATCAAACCCCAGGTCGAAGCCGTGACGAACAGTGACTCGCTGTCACCGAGATGCTCTTCCCAAGCGCCCGATGGAATCTTGTCGGCGATCAGCCGATCAGCTGTTTCGCCATCGGGAATGCGCAATAGTGCCTCGGCGAGGCACATCAGAATAACGCCCTCGCGCGAACCCAAGCTGTACTCCCGCAAGAACGCATCGAGCGG
>JAGRJB010000378.1:0-776 GCA_020442965.1 Pseudomonadales bacterium | reverse complement strand
ACGGCGCGCTGCACGATCGCGCGGCTGTCGGGGCCTGACAAGCGCGCACGTGTGGCGAGCTCGCGCAGCACGCGTTCTTCGTCGATCAGAAAATGGGGGTTGATAGCGGCGCCAACTGGTGTCTGCCAGTTCGACGGAGCGAACGTCTCTGTGGACATGGTCACGATAGTGTAGGCGCTATCGCAGCATACCGCGAGGCGGACCGCCGGGCCGTCAGAGGTCGGGATCCGACTTGCGCACCAAGTCGTCGGTCACGCTCACCCAATCGACGTGGGTGTCGTAGTACGCGTGCATTTGAGGGTAACGATCGATCGGATCTACAAACAGCGTGCGCGCAATGTGTAGCTCGCCCGCCCAACGCGCCGCCTTGAAGAACATGCTCGACCCGCAGGCCCCGCAGAACGCTCGGTCACCCCCGTTTTCGACGCTGAACCAGCGCAGTAATCCCGCGGGATCGTCGATGACGACGCGCTCTTCGTCCATGCCAACCCAGGTAACGAATGCCGCCCCGTGCGCACGCTGACAGCGTGTGCAATGACAGTGCGCGACCCACTTAGTAGGTAGTGTCGCCGTAAACCGTATCGCCCCGCACAGACACTCACCGTCCGACGTACTGTTCATGACAAACCGGCGGCGACGCGCGTTCGTCGTGCGGACAAAAAGGCCCGACGCGTGCGCGCCGGGCCGGGTGTTTCGAGTGCGGGCAGGACGATCATAGCTCGCCGCACACAGAGTATCAGAATGCGTAGACCAGGTTGACCGTGGTCAGCGTGTCG
>JAGRJB010000377.1 GCA_020442965.1 Pseudomonadales bacterium | reverse complement strand
GATCGAACAGCACCCCGGCCAGGGCCGGGCCGGCGATGCGCGCCAACGCGAGCGCCCCCTGTTGGAAGCCCAGTGCCTCACCCCGGCGGTCCTGCGGCGCCTCGTTCGAGACCGCGGTCGTCAGGCTGGGAGACACCAGGCCTTGGCCGACGGTCAGGAGCACCAGCGCCGGGACCAGCACCGCCCAGGACTTGGCGTCGGCGAGCACGGCGAGACCGGCGACGTTGAGGCCGAGGCCCACCATCAACGCCTTGCGCACTCCGATCCGGTCGGTCACCGGTCCGATCAGCCCGCCTTGGACCGCGCTCAGCAGCAGCCCGATCCCGACGAACACCGCGGCGATCCCGCCTTCTGCCAGGGAGAACCGCCGCTCGGCGAGGAGGGCGAAGGTCGCCTCGAAGCCGGAGAAGGCGACCAACCCGACGAAGCCGATCACCGCGTAGTTCCAGAGACGCACGCTGCCGCGGCGCGGGGCCGGCGCGGTCGCTGCGTCCGGCCGGACGCGGGTCTCCGGGAGTCGGACGGCGGCCGCGATGGCGTTCGCCAGGGCGATCACGCTCGCGACGTAGAAGGGCACGTGCGGACCGCCGAGTGCGGCCAGACCGCCGAGTGCCGGCCCGACCACGAACCCGACGCCGAAGGCGGCGCCGAGCAATCCGAGCAGTCGTGGCCGTTGGCTCGGTGCGGCGAGGTCGGTGACCGCCCCCTGGGCCACGGCCACGCTGGCCCCGCTCGCCCCGTCGAGGATTCGCCCGACGAACAACAAGGTGAGGGAATTGGCGGCACCGGTCACGAAGCTGCCGACCGCCGTCCCGAGCAGGGAGATCAGGATCACCGGCTTGCGACCGATGCGGTCCGAGAGCCGGCCCAGCAACGGTGAACACACGAACTGGGCGAGGGAGAACGAGGCGAACAGCAGGCCGACCTGGACACCGCTCGCCCCGTATCGCTCGGCGTAGCGGCCGAGGATCGGCACGACGATCCCGAACCCGACGAGATCGAGCGCGACGGTGGTCCACAGTGCCCCGAAGCCGCGCGGGAGCGGTTCGGACGAGCGGGTTCGACTCCGGCTCACGAGCGACGGACGGTCGTGCCCGTCTTCGCCGTCTCGACGACCCATCCGGCGTCCTGGAGCTCGGCCCGGATGGCGTCGGCCGCGGCGAAGTCCTTCGCGGCCCGGGCGGCGTCGAGCGCTGCGGCCCGGGCGACCATCTCCGCCGGCACCTCGCCGGCGGCCGACAGCCGCAGCCCCACTGCGGAGCAGAGATCCTCGACCGTCGCCGCGAGGTCGGCGGCGGCAGCCAGATCACCGGCGTCGATCGCCGCGTTGCCGCGGCGGGCCGCATCGAAGACGATCGCCATCGCACCGGCGGTGTCGAGGTCGTCGTCCATGCGCCGTGCGAAGGCGCGGGCAACCTCGTCGAGGCGCGTCCCGCCCGACGCTCCCGACGCAGCGGCCCGGCGCACGAAGGTGTCGAGCCCGGTCAGGGCCCGCTCGGCGGCGCCGACGGTCTCGGTGTTCGCCTGCACCGGTGACCGGTAGTGGCTCTGGAGCAACAGCATCCGGTAGCTCCGGGGATCCATCGTGTCGATCAGGTCGAGCAGGTTCGTGAAGTTGCCCAGGCTCTTGGACAGCTTCTCGCCCTCGGCGTCGACCACGAACTGGTGATGCATCCAGTGGTTGGCGAACGTCTTGCCCATGGCGACCGCCTGGGCCCGTTCGTTCTCGTGGTGCGGGAACTTCAGATCGAGGCCACCGCCGTGAATATCGAAATGATTGCCAAGCTCATGAGTGGACATCGCCGAGCACTCGATATGCCATCCCGGCCGACCCGGTCCCCAGGGCGACGGCCACGAAGGCTCTTCGGGCTTGGCCGACTTCCACAGGACGAAATCGAGTGGATCGCGTTTCGCGAGATCGACTTCGACGCGCGCACCTGCCTGTAGATCTTCCAGCCGTTTGCCAGACAAACGTCCGTAGCCTGCAAACTTCCGTACCGCATACATCACATCGCCATTGTTGGCGACGTAGGCATAGCCGCGCGCGATGAGCTGCCCGATCATCGTCAGCATCTCGGGGATATAACTCGATGCGCGCGGCTCCTTATCGGGGGGCAGACAACCAAGCAGAAGCAGATCCGCATGCAGCGCCATCGTGTAGCGATCCGCCAGCGCACGCCACTCGATACCCTCCTCGGCCGCACGACGAATGATCTTGTCGTCGACGTCGGTAATGTTACGTACGAAGGTGACGCGCAGATTTCGATAGCGCAAGTAACGACTGACCATATCGAACACAACGAGCATCCGTGCATTGCCGACATGAAAATAGTCGTAGACCGTGGTGCCGCAGCAGTACATGCGCACATGGCCCGGCTCGAGCGGCTGCAACACCTGCTTTGCGCCCGTCATCGAATTGTAAATGCGGATCATCCGGCGAAGCGGCGCAGCCGTTCCTCGATGCTCGCACGCGGAATGACATTGAGTAGCGGTGCGAGTTCGGGCCCGTCCGCCCGACCTGTCAGCGCCAGACGCAGCGGCTTCCACAAGGCCGCACCTTTGGCGCCGGTGGCGGTTCGAATCGCGTCGATCATCGGCCGCAGCTCGGCGCCATGTTGCACCACGCTCCCCGCGGCGGCGGCAAAGAACCCTCGACCCGCCGCATGTACCACCGCAAGCATCTCATCATTGAGCGGCGGTGGCTCGCCATACAACGCCCGTGCCCAAGCGGCCGCTTCCGCCGGCAATACGATATTCAGCCGAATCGCATCGATGAACCGATGCCGGTCCTCATCGCTCAGGCCCGGCGGCAATGCCCCCACTAACCACTGCTCGGCTGCCTCGGGCGACAGATGGTGCGCGACCTGCCGCTGCCATGCGTCCAGCTGTGAAATCTCGAAGCGCGCCGGCGCGCGTCCCAAGTGCTTGACGTCGAATGCCTTGGCAAGTGCTGCGAGCGTCAGCACCCCAGTTTCCGTGCTCGAGTGGCCGAGACGGAACAGGTGGTTAGCGACCGCAAGCGGCAGATAGCCGCGCTCACGAAGCTCGCGCACGCTCGCAGCGCCGTGGCGCTTGGATAGTGGCGCGCCATCGACGCCCGTGAGCAGAGCAACGTGTGCGTAGGTGGGCCGTGGCATCGCCAGCGCGTCGAGCAGCAGCAGTTGTCGCGGCGTAATGGTCAGGTGGTCCTCACCGCGCAGCACGTGCGTAATACCCATCTCCGCATCGTCGACTGCATTGCTGAAGAAGAACGCCGGGCTGCCATCAGCGCGCCGAATAATAAAATCACCGATGTCGTCCGTGACATAGCGGTGCTCACCGTGGACCAGATCGACAAACTCTACCGTTTGACCCTCCGGCACGCGAAATCTGAGCGTCGGTCGCGACCCTGCCGCCTGCCTGCGTTCAATCTCCGTCGGCGTCAATGCCCGGCAAGTACCCGCGTAGCGCGGTGGTCGACCGGCGGCGAGCTGCGCCTTGCGCGCTAGCGTGAGCTCGAGCGCTGAGCAGAAACAGGGATAGGCTTTGCCCGCAACGCGCAACTCCTCGAAATAATGCCGATAGATCTCGCCGCGTGCCGACTGCAGATAGTGAACGCCATCCGGGTCCCGGTCTGGGCCAGCGTCCCAGTCCAATGCAAGCCAGCGCAGGTCCTGATACAGCTGCTCCGCGAATTGCGGACGACTGCGCTCAGCGTCCGTATCCTCGATCCGTAGCACAAAGCGCCCCCGGCTGTGCCGCGCGAGCAACCAACTGAACAGCGCGGTTCGTGCATTGCCAAGGTGCAACTCACCCGTGGGACTCGGCGCGAAGCGGGTAACGACTTGGGCATGCGGCATGTGCGAAATTGTAAGGCACGTCGCGACTGTCGTGGTCCTGTATTGCGGATTTGCGACACGACTGGGCAGCGGAGCACGAGGTTCGATAGAATCTAACGCATGCCTCGTAAGATTCTGCGCATCTGGCTTGCATGCTTCGCGTTGGCGATCATTGCAACACCTCTCACTGTGTGGTCGCAATCCGGCGATCCGCCAGCACCCAGGGTGCGCATCACGACCAATCTCGGGGAATTTGTCATTGAGCTCGATCGCGAACGAGCACCGCTGACCGTGGACAACTTTCTCGCCTATGTTCGCGCCGGTCACTACACGGGCACTTTGTTCCATCGTGTGATCGCAAACTTTGTCATCCAGGGCGGCGGCGTCACGCTGGACTATCGGGCAAAACCCGCTAACAAGCCGATTGCCAACGAATCAGGTAATGGCCTGCGCAATTTGCGTGGCACTGTCGGGCTCGCCCGCGCAGCCTCACCGCATAGCGGCGATGCGCAGTTCTATGTCAACATCGTCGACAACGCTGAACTCGACCCGCTGGCGACGCGCTGGGGTTACGCGGTATTCGGTCGCGTGGTTGAGGGAATGGAAGTCGTCGACCGCATCAGCAACGTGCCGACCGGCGCCAACGCGGCGCTCAAGCAGGACGCGCCACTCAAGCCAGTCGTGATCGAGAAGGCCGCGATCGTCGGAGCCGCTCCTGGCGAGTCACTGGCGCCGCCCCCGGAAGCAGGCGCGCCAGACGCCGCCGCGCCAGAAGCCGCGCCGCCCGCCACGCCTCTCACCGCGAACTGACGAGCGCTCGCGTGGCGAGCCTGTTCGTGTCAGATCTGCACTTGGAATCCGCGGCAATGTGGGCGGTCGATACGTTCGTCGCTTTCCTGCGTGGTCCGGCGCGTGCGGCGAGTCGCCTCTACATACTCGGGGACTTGTACGAAGCTTGGGTCGGTGACGACCAACTCGACGACCCGGGTTCGATGGAAGCCCACGTCACGCGGGAGCTCGCGCAACTCACGGCCAGTGGCACTACCTGCTATCTACTGCACGGCAATCGTGATTTCCTGCTGGGCGCGCGCTTCGCCGCGACCACGAAGATAGTCTTGCTGCCCGACCCGGTGATCGCTGAACTCGAGGGCACCCCCACCTTGCTGACACACGGCGATATACTTTGTACCGAGGACGCGGCCTATCAGGAGTTGCGTTCGATTGTTCGTACTGAACCCTGGCAACGGCGCTTCCTGCGCCTGCCACGCGCCACACGAATCGAACTCGCGAGCGCCGCGCGTGCCGGTAGCCGCGCGCACATGCAACGCGCCCAGCCGATGATCATGGATGTCAACGAACGCGCTGTACTTGCCGCATTCCGGGCGAGCCATACGCGCCGGATGATTCACGGGCACACTCATCGACCCGCCGTACACGAGCACGATGTGGATGGCGCCCCAGCGACGCGCATCGTGCTCGACTCGTGGCACGAGCGCGGTAGCTATCTGCGCGTCTGCAACAACGCGATCGAATCCATCTCGCTGCCGGGCGCGCCTGAGTGAAAGCGAAATTCCATGTCTGGGCTGGTCGCGAGTTCGGCTTCGGCCGCCGCCAACGTCGTTAGCCGCATGCGCCACTCCTGCCGCTCGAACTCGCGATCCGCAAGCCGCAGATAAAGCTGAAAGTGCCGCGCTTCGGATCGCTCCAGCGACGCATACAGCTCCGCCATCGGTGCCGGCAGGCCCGTCGCTAACAACCGGAAACGTTCGCAAGAGCGCGCCTCGATCAGCGCACCCGTCAGCAGCAGATCGAGCTTGCGCAGCGGATCGTGCGTACGCAGCAGGCGGCGCAAGCCAGCGGCGTACCGCCCGGGCTTCTGGCGAACGACCGGCACATCCAGGGCCCGCATCAATCGGTCGACTTGCTCGAAATGCCGCAGTTCCTCGCGCGCCAGTCGGGACAGGGTGGTTGCAAGTGCGCGATCCTCGGGGTACGCGAACATCAGCGACAGCGCCGTCGAAGCGGCCTTCTTCTCGCAGTTTGCATGATCGACGAGCAGCGCCTGCCATTGCTCACACGCCAGCGTGAGCCAGCTTTCAGGGGTAGCAGCCTGCAATGGATCGGCAAAGTACGAATCGACGCTCATCCCGTCTGCTCCGCCGCAGCGAGCGATTCCAACACCACGGAAATCAGTTCGGCCGCGGCGGCGCCCGAGGACGGCCTGTCGTCGGCACTCTTGGCCAGCAGCGCATCGACCACCGGTTGCACCGCAGCGCTCGCAGCTGGCAACTGCGGAATCGGACTCTTGGCATGACAATAGAGAATGGCCATCGGGTTGTCAGCATCGTACGGCTTCTTGCCGGCGACCATCTCGTACAGGATGACGCCGAGACTGTAGAGATCGCTGCGCTCGTCGATCGGTTTCCCATGGCCCTGCTCGGGGCTCATGTAATGCGGTGTACCGAAGATGAGCCCGGTGTCGGTGATTTCCAGTTCGAGCGCACGCGCCTTGGCAAGACCGAAATCGATCAGTGCGACAGTGTCATCGTCGCGCAACATGACGTTGCCTGGTTTCAGGTCGCGATGCAGAATCCCGGCCGAGTGAATGGCCTGCAGGGCGAGCGCGAGATCGCGAGCGTACGTGAGGCATTCAGTTATGGTCAGCCCTTTCGTCATGCGCTTGCGCAGATCACCACGCGCAAAGTACTCCATCACGATGTACAAGTAGTTGTCGGTAATGCCTAGATCGTAGATGCGCACGATGTTCGGATGACGGAGGTCCTTGACGATCTCGAATTCCTGCAAGAAGCGCTGCATCGACTGATCGACACCGGAGTCCTTGCGAACGGCACGGGTCACCTTGAGCACGACCAGACTACCGGCCACTTCGCTCTCGGCGAGAAACAGGTCCGACACCGATCCTTTGGCAAGATGTTCGATGCGTCGATAGCGCCGCAGGTGAGCGCCCGCGAAATTCTGCGCATCGAGTGCGGCCAGACTCTTGTGCCACGCGCCTAACGATTCGAGTTGCTGCGCCGCGGCCTCGGTGACCACTTTGATCAAGCGCTGTTCGTTGAAGCGCTGGGTCCCAAAGACAGCAAACGCGCCAGCGTCACGGGCAGCGAGACCTGCCGGCCCCTCGACGCGATCCACAATGAAAATCACCGGTGCGAAGCCCGGCCGTTCCGCCAGGTCATACAGCCATTTCAGGCCATCGCCGCCCGGCCATTGTTGCGCCAACAGCACGGCCGAAAAGCCCTGCGCCAGAAAGTTCGCAGCGAGCGGTCCGCGCTGACTGGGGCTGTACTGCACCAAGTCTGCCTGCGGCCATTCCGCGCGGATTTCGTGGCTAAACCGGGCAATTTGCACACGATCGTCGTCGATCAGCAACAGTCTCATGGTCGCGGATCGTACCGTAAGCCAAGCAGGAGATCGCCGACATTGGTCCCAGTTGGGCCGGTATGCACGAGCGCACCGGTCTCCTCGAGGACCGTGCCGGAATCGGCCTGTTCGAGGGCCGCGTCGCCGTCAAAGCCCGCACGTTCAACCGCTCGCCAGGTCTCCCCATCGATCAGTGCGCCAGCGTCACCGCTCGTTCCGTCGGTACCGTCGGTGCCGGCCGCCAATGCACACACCCGATTATCTGCCGCAAGGTGCCGCGCCAGCAGCAAGGCGAGGTGCTGGTTGCGGCCACCGCGGCCCGGATTTGCCGGCAAGGTAACAACCGACTCGCCGCCCCAGACAAGCGCGCGGTGCGCGCCAGCTCGCAGCTCGTCTGCAAACCGCTGTGCGATCACGAGGACGTTCGCGTCGAAGCGCTGCGTTGCCTGCTCGACACTCCAGCCGTGCGCGCTGGCGACCGCAGCAGCGCCATGCATTGCGTCCTCCAGACGTGCGATCACGTGACGCTCAACGTGATCCTGCGGCACCCTTGTCTGCCCGCCAACGCTCGAGTCGCGCGCCGCCGGACCTAACAAGCCAGACCCGATTACGGCTGGATCATCATTGGGCACGTCGGAGATGAACAGCGCAACCGCCGGTCGACGCAGCTCGGTGCTCAACGCACCGCCCTTGATCGCCGAGAGTTGTCGGCGCGCCGCGTTCAGCCGCTCGATCGGCCACGCTTCGGTGGACGCGCGACGATTGAGTTCGGTGAGTGCCGCCAGATCGACACCGGCTCGAAGATGTTCGACGAGGCTCGACGCACCGCCGGAAATGAGAAACAAGGGCAGCTCGCCCGGCGCGAGGTCCGCTACCCACTTCAACAGTCGCAGGCCAGCCGCGAGACTGCGGGTATCGGGTACCGGGTGCGCCGATTCGACCACCTCGACCCGCCGATCGTTGTACAGCTCAGGGTCCACATGACCGTCCTTGGTGATCAGCAGCGCATGACGAACCCGTTGATCACATATATCGAGCGCTCCGCGCACCATGCTGCTCGCCGCTTTGCCGATCGCGATCACGTTGATAGCGGCGTACTGGCGCATACGCTCATCGTGCGCGCGCAGAAAATGGGCGACGCAGCGGCGCCCGCTCACGCGCTGCACGGCAGCGTGGAACATCTCGAGTAACAGGCGACGCGCGGCCTGCCCCGACGGAGAGCCCGAATCAAGTAACCGCACGTGGGTCGCCGCGCTGCGGCCTGTTAGTGTGTCTGAATGGCGCGCAACCCACCGCGGTCGGGGCCGCGGCGACGCTCTTTGGCAGCGTCCGAGCGTTCCCTCTGCAACCGCGCCAGGTACTCGGGTGTCACATCACCCGTCACGTACTCGCCCGAGAAACACGACGTATCGAAGCTGTCGATACTTGAATGGTCGTGCTTGACCGCCTCCACCAGATCTTCGAGGTCCTGATAGACGAGCCAATCGGCGCCAATGAACTTGGCGATTTCGGCAACGCTGCGGTTGTCGGCGACGAGCTCGCTCGCGGCCGGCATATCAATCCCGTAGACGTTCGGATAGCGCACGGGCGGGGCGGCTGAAGCAAAGTAGACCCTGCGAGCACCGGCTTCGCGCGCCAGTTCAATGATTTGCGCCGAGGTTGTACCGCGCACGATCGAATCGTCGACCAACAGTACGTTCTTGCCGCGGAATTCGAGATCGATCGCGTTCAGCTTGCTGCGCACCGACTTCGAACGCTGCTCTTGCCCGGGCATGATGAACGTGCGGCCGACGTAACGATTCTTGACGAAGCCCT